>NZ_JAUSZW010000005.1:0-47398 GCF_030817975.1 Streptomyces sp. V4I23
AGCTGCCCCGAGTTTCGTAGAGTCCGGTGGTCTTGTTTCAGGCGGACTGCGGGGTGGCTTCCTGTTGTCGTCAGAAGTCGCGTTCGTACTCGGCGGGCGGTACGTAGTCGAGTGCGGAGTGCAGGCGTTCTTCGTTGTACCACGTGACCCACTGGAAGATCGCCCGTTCGACCTGGTCGACGTCCCGCCACGGCCCTTGCATCTCGATCAGCTCGGCCTTGAACGTGCCGTTCAGGGCCTCGGCCATCGCGTTATCGTACGAGTCGGCCACGGAGCCGACCGACGCGGAGGCGCCGATGTCAGCGAGCCGGTCGGTGTACCGAATTGACACGTATTGAGATCCGCGGTCGCTGTGATGAATGAGGCCGGAGCCTGCCTTGATCCGGCGTCTCCACAGACCCATCTCCAGTGCGTCCAGGGGCAGTTCGGTCCTCATGTGGTTCGCGACCTGCCAGCCGACGATCATCCGCGAGTACACGTCCAGGACAAACGCCACGTATGCCCAGCCCGACCACGTCCTCACATAAGTCATGTCGGCGACCCAGAGCTCGTCCGGGCGGGAGGCTGTGAAGTCCCGATCGACCAGGTCCGGCGGCCTCGGCGCCGACGGTTCGCAGATCGTGGTGCGGCGCCGCTGTCCGCGAATGACACCCTCCAGGTTCAGCTTGGCCATCAGGCGCTCGACGGTGCAGCGGGCGACGTCCACCCCCTTGCGCTTGAGGGCACGGGTCATCCGGCGGGCTCCATAGGTGCCGTCCGACTCGGCGTGGACCGACTCGATCACAGGCATGAGCTGTTCATCGCGGAGCCGGCGGGCCGACTTCGGCCGCTTCTTGCGGGCAAAGTACGTCGACGGCGACAGCTCCAGCACCCGGCAGACGGGATCGACCCCGAGACCCTTGTCACGCAGATGGTCGATCACCTGCTCGGCCTCGTCCGGGGACGGTCGATCTCCTGGGCAAAAAACACCGACGCGGCCTTGAGGATGTCGTTCGCCCGCCTCAACTCCGCCACCTCTTTGCGGAGTTGCCTGAGCTCGTCCTGCTCGGCGGTGGTCAGCCGGTCGTCGCGCTCGCCACGGTCGGCCTCCGCCTGGCGGACCCAGCCGCGCAGGGCCTCTTTATGGATGCCCAGGTCCTTCGCAACGTGCGCGATCGGGCGGCCGGTGGAACGGACCTCGCGGACCGCGCGCTCGCGGAGCTCGTCCGGGTATTTACGGGGTGCAGGCATAGTGTTGGTGGATCTCCTTCGCCAGGACCGTAACCCTGGCATCAGGGACTCCACAAATCTCAGTACAGCTCACCTGGACCGGTCACATCACCGCAGCCCGCGACCGGCTCAGCCAACTGCCCAACCCTGGCTGACCAGCGGATTCCCCGTCCCTTCGACAGCACCCCAACACCCGGAGCAGTGGAATCCGCCGCCACCCCGAGGCGACACTCGGGCCCTCAGCCTGCACAACCTCAGCCCACGGCACGGAAACGGTCCACCGACTCCGTCGGCGGACCGTCACGAAACTTCGAGGTTACTGGTCGTTTCAGAATGAGTTGAGCTGCGGGTCTTGTGCTCAACGATCTTGGTCGGCAGGGTGTCCGGGGTGCGCGCTGATCTTGTTCCTGACGACCTGTGGGAGCGGGTGGCCCCGCTGCTGCCGCCCGCTCCTGAGCGCCGCCGCCGCTATCCCGGGCGGCTGCGCGTTCCTGACCGGGCGGCGCTCGCCGGCGTCATGTACGTGCTGCGGACGGGTGTCGCGTGGCGCGACGTCCCCATGGAGACAGTGGGCTGCTCCGGAGTGACGGCCTGGCGTCGGCTGCGGGATTGGACTGAGGCCGGCGTGTGGCCGCGCCTGCACGCTGCCTTGTTGACCGAGCTTCGACGCGCCGACCTGCTGGACCTGGATGACTGCTCCGTGGACGGGTCGCACGTCCGGGCTCTCAAAGGGGGGATCACGTCGGCCCCTCACCTGTCGACCGCGCCCGCCCCGGCTCGAAGCACCACCTGATCGTCGACTGTCACGGAACCCCGCTCGCCGTCACCCTCGCTGGCGGCAACCGGCACGACGTCACCCAGCTCCTGCCGCTGCTGGAGGCCATCCCACCGATTGGGGGACTTCGGGGACGCCCCCGCCGCAGGCCCCGGCGTCTGTATGCGGACCGGGGCTATGACTTCGACAAGTACCGCCGCCTGCTGTGGAAGCGGGGCATCAAGCCGTTGATCGCGCGACGCGGTGTCGTCCACGGTTCCGGACTGGGCAAGGTGCGCTGGGTGGTCGAGCGTGCCTTGTGCGCCACGAGGCGCTCTGTTTGTATCCCCGGCTCAGCCGGGAGGAACTCGGAAGGAGGTTCCTGGGCCCGATGACTTACCTGGATCCGAAAGGCGAAGGGGACAAAAGCATGTCAGAAAACCAGTGACCGGGCTCAGTTGTCGGAGACGGTGTGCTGGGTGGCCCGCGCGATATGGCGAAGACTGGATTGTTTGAAGCCCAATCTCCAGAAGATGCAAGTTCCCATCCGCCGGAAAGACATCTGAAACCGGTGCCGTGCTCTGCTCTGGCTTCGATTGTGTGGCCGGAGCAACTTCCGGAGCACGGAGCGATGTTCAGCGAGGACATTCAAGGAGATGAGTGGGACGCCTGTGTCGCGCTAGAACGTACAGACAGAGACGAACGTGGGATCGCCTACGGGACGCGAGTCCTATGGCGACGGAGGCCCCGTAGTAGTCGCCGGAGTCACGCCCGGCCAGGGAGGACGGGAAAGCCGTTCACAGGGCGAAGGGGGCCAGGTGATTCGGACACTCGAATCCGGGAGGTATGCGGAATGCAAAGCGCCAAAACGGTGCTGGGTGTCCTGCGTGAACGCGGCAGGCGCGGCCTGCCGTGCAATGAACTGTATAGGCAACTGTTCAACCCGCAGTTGTATCTGCTGGCCTACGGGCGCATTTACGCCAACCACGGCGCGATGACGCCCGGGGTCACGTCGGAAACCGTGGACGGTATGTCACAGCGGAAGATCGGCCGGATCATTGAAGCGATGCGTCACGAGCGTTACCGCTTCAAGCCGGTCCGACGCATCCATATCCCGAAGAAGAACGGGAAGACGCGCCCGCTGGGGCTGCCGACCTGGTCGGACAAGCTCGTTGGAGAAGTGGTCCGCCTGTTATTAGAGGCGTACTACGAGCCAACGTTCTCCGACCGCTCACATGGATTTCGTCCCCGCCGAGGCTGCCACACCGCGTTGCGGGAGGTGGACCACACCTGGACCGGGACATCCTGGTTCATCGAAGGGGACATCGCCGACTGCTTCGGCAGCCTGGACCACCAGGTCCTGCTGTCGATCCTCGGCGAAAAGATCCATGACCAGCGGTTTCTACGGCTGGTGCGCAACATGCTGACAGCCGGATACCTGGAGGACTGGAGATGGGGCACCACGCTCTCCGGAGCGCCGCAAGGCGGAGTGGCCTCCCCAATCCTGTCCAACATCTACCTGCACAAGTTGGATGAGTTTGTAGAAACGGTTCTGATTCCGGAGTACACCCGAGGAGACCGCCGGGCCCGAAACCCGGCTTACCTGGAGTTGCAGAATCTGCTGGCGAAAGCCCGCCGGCGCGGCGATCGGGCCCAGGCCCGTGCGTTGCGTCAGCGGATGGTCAGCCTGCCGAGCGCGGATCCCAATGATCCGGCATATCGCAGGCTGCGCTACATACGCTACGCGGACGATCACCTCCTCGGTTTCACCGGACCGAAAGCCGAGGCCGAGCAGATCAAACAACGCCTGGCCCAGTTCCTGCGTGACAAACTCAAGCTGGAACTGTCCCAGGAAAAGACGCTGATCACCCATGCCCGCACCCGGGCAGCTAGGTTTCTCGGCTATGAGATCACGACCCAGCACAACGACACGAAGAAAACCGGCCGTTACCGTCGGGTCAACGGTCAGATAGCACTCCGTGTTCCACGGGACGTGATCAAAGCCAAGTGCGCCCCCTATATCGCCCGCGGGAAACCCGCGAAGAAGACGGCCCTGACCAACAGCAGCGATCACGCGATCGTGGCGACCTTCGGGACCATCTACCGGGGCGTCGTCCAGTACTACCTGCTCGCCGGAGACGTCTTCCGGCTGCACCGGCTGCAATGGGTCATGGAGACCTCCATGCTCAAAACTCTCGCAGCCAAGCACCGTTCGTCAGTGTCGAAGATGGCCGCCAAGCACAAGACCAGAATCGACACCCCCAACGGGCCCCGAGTGTGCTTCGAGGCCCGTATCGAGCGGAAGAACAGGAAACCACTGGTGGCACGGTTCGGCGGGATTCCCCTCCAACGGCAGCGGGCGGCAGAACTCGCCGATCGCGAGCCGGTACGGGTGGACTATCCGCAGAAGGAACTCATCGCGAGACTCCTCGCGGACACCTGCGAGATCTGCGGAAGCAAGGGCAACGTGCAAGTGCACCACGTCCGCGCTCTCGCCGACCTCGCACATTCCGGATGGCAGCCTTCCGACTGGGCGCGCGTCATGCTCCACCGGCGACGCAAAACCGTCGTGGCCTGCGACACCTGCCACGACCGTATCCACTCAGAACGGCCAGCCAGACCACTCACGCAGTAGTCACTGGAGAGCCGGATGACCGGGAAACCGTCATGTCCGGTTCGGCGGGAGGCCGCGCGGAACAGGACTCGCCCCCACGGCAAGCACCTCGCCGCGCGGCCGACCCAACCGCCTGGCTGCACCAGTTCAAACGGCTCCGCACCCGCTACGAGCGACGCGCCGATCTCCACCAGGGCCTGCTCGAACTGGCTTGCAGTCTCATATGCCTCCGCCGCCTACGAACCTCGCCCTGAAGCGATCAGTTGGCTACGCTGAACCACCCCGGCCGCACCTCGTTCAGAAGCGGTTGCAGCGACCGCACTGCGGACCGCATGTCCTGATCCGTGACCTCAAGAGGCTCCGGCAGGCTCAGCCCATACCCGCGTAGCCGCCAGGGGTCGAAGATTTCGCTCCCGTCGGCTGCAAAGTCCACATCGACCTCAGTGCCGTTGTCGCTCACGAAGCGGCACCCTGCCCCATGAACCTTGTACGAGTAGGTGCCGACGTGATCACTCCGGCTGATCCAGCGCGAACGGGCCAGGCCGACGATGTCCGCCAGTCGCTCAAGCGAGGGGATCGCCCCCTTCATGGCCTCATCAATCGCGTTCAGAGCGCGGACGTAACCGAGCACGAGGTCTCGCGCAGCCCCAACCCGTTCCATACGGCGTCATCTCCCCTGAGCCCGTGGCTGAAAGGATTGTTCCATGGGGCCGCCAGCGTCTCCGCAGGACGGCATTCTGAAACGATCAGTTAGTCAGCCAGTGGGTGGGTCAGACCCCGCCGGGGAACGCTCACTTACATCCTCACTGTCATTCGGCGATATGGGTGCGGTAGATCCACTCGTAGCATCGTACGACTGTCCCGTCGGCGGGATCGGCCGACTCGTCGCCGGTGTACTCGAAATGCTCCCACCCGGCCAGGAACCGGACTCTGACCCGGTCGTCCAGTTCCTCAAGACTCTCCGGTGTCACCGTCCTGTCCCGTTGTTCCTGCGGGAATGCGGCCGGGCCGCCAACCAGTCGAATGTGGATCGTGGGCATCAGGATTCCTCCATAGTCATGGCAGGCGCGCCACTTGGGCGGCGTACACGGTTCCGGAGCCGAAGCGGGTGAGCAGGGGCGATGTCGCTGCTGAGCACGGTCCGGCGAACTCAGCGCCAGCCGCTGTGCGATCGCGGGCGCCGCCTCGAGTGTCTGGGTGTAGGTGTGTCACGGTTGACCCGAGAATGACGTCGACCATGTCAGGCCACAGCTGGACGAGCTCAGTGCCGATCCCCAGCAGCGGGTTGTGCCCTTGCTCGGTGGCCGAGAAGCCGCCGAAACCGGTGCGTTCGGTGGCCTCGACCGCCTGGCTTGCGTGGGTCGCACAGTCGGTGTTCATGTCGGACGCGAGGTAGACGTCGACCGGGGTGGCGAGGCCGCGGGCGGGGGTGTTGAGAAGGGTTTGAGGACGGACGGTCGTATGTGAGTGAGAGTGCGGGGGCGGTGGGTGTCGGGCGGTGGGTCGGTACGGCGGGGGCGCCGGAAACGCCAAGCGGTCGCCCGCCGCTGCCACTACCTGCGTCGCTCTCGCACGATCGAGGGGTGGCCTCCCGAAGACCACCTCTGACCACTCCGAAGCCCGCTACACTCCAGCCGCCCAGCGAAACCCCCAGGTCAGACAGCAAAATCCTGCTGGAGTACTAGTGGTAGGTGTCGTGCATGCGCCACGCCGTCAGCTGGGGTGAGCGGTCGAGGGCCCGGCCGCAGGCGGCGTGAGCGGCGAGCAGGGCTTCGGCCTCGGATCCGGCGAGGATGAAGAGGACCATGTCGATCTGGCCTGCGCTGGTGCGTAGCCACAGGTGCTCGATCCGGTCCGCGGGGGCGAAGTGGGCCGTGAGCAGTTCTCTGAGGCGGGCCGGAGCAGCGGGGGTTCCACGGGAACCGACCAGCCGTATTGTGATCATGTACATCGGAGTTTCAGCGGGGGCTGGTGTGTGTCCCCGTCTGCCGTCGGTGTCAGAGCTGCCGGGGGGAGTTGGTGGTGTCCTTGGGGTGGCTCCAGCCGTATCCGTCGTCGAGGATCTGTCCGGTGCCCCAGCCGAATCCGTCACCCGCTACCACGCCTCGGGGCTCCGAAGCGCTGGGGGCGACGGCGCCGGAGGCGGTGACGCCGGCGATCGAAGCGGCGGACGTGAGCAGCACTGCGATGATCCGGGACATGACAGACTCCACCTTTTGAATAGCCGTCTATTGCGTCGTTTCTCTGCCTTCACCCTGTTTTGTAGGGTGTTGCGTTCGATGGGTTAAGCCTGTCCAACCGTCGAAGCGGTGTCACTAGCAGACGGCGGGCTTCAAGCTGCCTGGCACTTTGGAGCCACCTCCTCGCCGATCCAGGTTGTCTCCATTGACACTTGTTCACCTCCTGCCCCTCCGGAAGCCTGACCTTGCCGAAGGTGTAGATCTGGGGAGAGAGCGACGTGCTGCAACTGCTCGGACTGTCAGCTCATGCGGAAACCGTGTACCGGACGACGCTGCAGTACCCGGATCACGGGGTGGCCGCCTTGTCCAAGGACACGGGCCTCACCGAGGCCGAGATACGGGCCGCGTTCGACGAACTGGCGGCGTTGGCGCTGCTCAAGCCGTCCGACCAGTTCGGAGGAAGGCTCCGGCCGGTGAGTCCCGAGGTCGGGTTGTCGACGCTGCTCGCCTCGACGGAAGCCGAACTCGCCGGGCGGCAGGCCCAGGTGGAGACCACACGCGCGGCGATTGCCGCCATTGCCGCCGAGCACCGCAGCAACCGGCTGTCCGACAGCGCCATCAGACTTCAGGGGCTGGACGCCGTCCGCGCCCGGCTGGAGGAGCTGCAGCGCACGACGGAGTTCGAATGCCTGTCACTCAATCCGGGAGGCGCACACCGGCCCGACGCCCGTAGCGCCGCCACTCCGCTCAACGAGCAAGCACTGCGCCGCGGCGTCACCATCAGGGCAGTTTGCAGGGAAAGCTTCCGCAACGACCCCGACACACTCGCCTACGCCCACTGGCTCATCGAACACGGCGGCGAACTGCGCACCGTGCCGACCGTGCCCATACAGATGGTCATCGTCGACCGCCGCATCGCGATCCTGCCTCTGGACCCGTCTGCGCCCCGCTCAGGCGCGCTGGAGATCCAGAGCCCAGGCGTCATGGCCGCCCTGTGCGCGCTGTTCGAGCAGTGCTGGGCGACAGGGACCTCCTTCGGTGAGCAGCCGCCGGCGGACGACAACGGGTGCACGCCCGTGGAACGCACCCTGCTGCGCATCATCGCCTCCGGCGACACGGACGAGTCCGCGGCCCGAAAGCTCGGTGTCTCGCTGCGCACGGTCCGCCGCATGATGTCCCACCTGATGGAGAGGCTGGAGGCAGCCAGCAGATTCCAGGCAGGCGTGAACGCCGCCAGACGAGGGTGGCTGTGATCCTGGGGAGGGACTGACACGAAAATGACTCGTGGTTGAGCCGGTTACTGATTCCCAATGTGTTTGTCAACACAGCCTCGTGACTCACTGTGAGCGTGTCAGCTCAGCGGGATGGGGCTCGGCGGCGCGGTGATCTCGAAGGTGCGACCGTCGCGTATGAGGGCCCACAGGACGTTCAGACGACGTCGCGCGAGCGCGATGATTGCCTGCTTGTGGTTCTTTCCCTCGGCTCTCTTGCGTTCGTAGAAGGCTTTGGATACGGGGCAGGAGCGGGAGGGGCGACGAGCAATGCTCAGGACTTGTGGATCAGCTCCTGTGGAGGACGCGTGAAGGGCGTACCTTCCCGAGTGAGTGATCGTCAAGTCACCGAGTAGGCCCGCGCTGCGAACGCGGGTCGGGAAGGCACGCCCGTGCTCAGCGTAGTCAATGAAGACGGCACCACCGAGGCCGGTTCCCTGATCGACGAGATCGTCCGCGAGGGTGCTCGGCGGATGCTGGCCGCCGCTCTGGAGACGGAGGTGGACCAGTACATAGCCGAGCTCGCCGGGCAGCGTGACGAGGCCGGTCGCCGGCTGGTGGTCCGCAACGGCCGGCACCGGCCGCGGACGGTGACCACGGCTGCCGGCCCGGTCGAGGTGGCCGCCCCGCGCGTGAACGACAAGCGGGTCGACGAGACGACGGGTGAACGTCAGCGGTTCTCCTCGAAGATCCTGGCGCCGTGGTGCCGGAAGTCCCCGAAGATCAGCGAGGTGCTGCCGCTGCTCTGTCTCCACGGCCTGTCGTCAGGTGACTTCGTGCCTGCGATGGAGCAGTTCCTGGGCTCCTCAGCCGGGCTGCCGCCGGCCACGGTGACCCGGCTGACGCAGCAGTGGACCGCCGACCACGCCGCCTTCCAGCGCCGTGACCTGGCCGGATCGGACTACGTCTACGTCTGGGCCGACGGCGTCCATCCCAAGATCCGCTTGTCCCAGGCGCACTCCTGCCTCCTGGTCCTGATGGGCGTCCGCGTCGACGGCACTGAGCTTGACTCTGTCGGGGATCTTGGGGATCCCCGGCGGGGCAGCGTGATCAACGGGCATGCTCGGCTCTGTTCAAGGACCGATGCAGTTGTCGAGGTGCCCGTTGTCGCTCCACGCCCGCTCTGGTGAGCAAGTTCCTTCTCTGACCGTGCAGATGGCGCGGGCGAGCAACCCGGGCGGTACAACGGCGATGTGGGTCAGAGACCACCTGGGCGGGCTGTGGCGGGACGAGGACTTCGCCGACTGGTACCCGCGCGATGGCCGCCCGGGGCTTTCGCCCGCCCAGCTGGCCACCGTCTGCGTGCTGCAGTTCCTGCTCGGTCTGTCGGACCGGCAGGCGGCCGAGGCGGTCCGCTGCCGTATCGATTTCAAGTACGCGCTGGCCATGGAACTGGACGATCCCGGCTTCCACCACAGCGTGCTGGCCGACTTCCGTGAGCGTCTCACCGAGGGCGGCCGAGCCGACCGTCTCCTCGACCTCGCGCTCGAGCGCCTGAAGAAGGCCGGTCTCGTCCGCGAGCGCACCACCCAGCGCACGGACTCCACCCACGTCCTGGCCGCGGTGCGCGACCTGACCCGGCTGGAACTGGTCACCGAGGCCGTCCGCGCCGCGCTGGAAGAGCTGGCCGGCACAGCTCCGCACCTGCTGGCCGGCCTGGTGGACGAGGAGTGGGGGCGCCGCTACGGCCGTCCGGTCCGTCTGGGCAAGAACCCCACCCGCCCCAAGACCAGGATCCTTGCCACAGGCGGCGACGCCGTCCGCCTGCTGGAGCACGTCGGGGAGCATGAGGCGGATCGCCTGTCCGGTCCCCGGGTCCAGGCCCTGCGGCAGATCATGGTGCAGAACTACTACCGCGACGGGGCCGGCCGCCTGCGCTGGCGCACCGCCGAGGACGGCGGCCTGCCGCCCTCGGCCGTCGCGGTCGTCTCGCCCTGCGACCCGACGGCCCGCTACGCGCGCCGCGGACACGTCACCCGTTGGAAAGGGTTCGTCGCACATCTCACTGAGACCTGTGATCCCGACGGCGTCAACGTGATCACAGATGTGGCCACCACCGACGCCACCGGCTACGACGCGAAGGCGCTGCCCGGCATTCACACCCGGCTCAAGCACCGCGGGCTGCTGCCCGCCGAGCATCTGGTCGACGGCGGCTACACCTCCCTGGTCCATCTGGAACAGGCAGCCCGCGAACACCAGGTCACGGTCACCGGACCGCTACCGGTCAACTCCACCCGCCAGCACCGCAAGAACGACGGCTTCGGCCGCGACGACTTCCACATCGACTTCGACCGCCAGCAGGTCACCTGCCCGCAGGGCGAGACCAGCGCGGGATGGCACGGCCCCTATCCGACCTCCTCACCCACCGCGGCACCTCTGATCGTGGCACGGTTCACCAAGAGCCAGTGCCGTCCCTGCCCGGTCCGCACCCGCTGCACGACCACCACTGACAGCGCCCGAACCGTGGGCTTTCCTCCGCGAGAACTCCGTGACCTGCAACTCCGAGTCCGCGCCGAGCAACAGACACCCGAATGGCAGGCCCGCTATGCGGTCCGCTCCGGAGTGGAAGGCACGATCAACGAGCTCGCTCACGGACACGGCATGCGCCGCTGCCGCTACCGGGGACAGCAGAAAGCCCACCTACAACACGTGCTAACAGCCATCGCCGCAAACATCGAGCGCCTCAGCCGACGGCCGCCGACCGGAGAAGCACCTCCGTCCCGGCCGCCGACCGCCTTCCAGAACTTCCTGGACCAGCACGGGATCCCCCGGCCGAGGTCTTGGCGGTCCGCCAGAGACTGAGCAGACGACACCAAGATCCCCGACAGAGTCAAGCTTAGAGGGTGTCTCACGTGGCGTTAGGTGGATGCGGCATGATGCTTTGCCATGGTTGTTGGTTTGTCGCAGCGGTTGGTTCCTGACGAACTCTGGTCGCTCGTCGCACCGTTGTTGCCTTCGTTTACTTCCCGTCCGCAGGGTGGAGGCACGGCCCCGGTCGATGAGCGAGCAGCGTTCACGGCTGTGGTGTACGTGCTGACCAGCGGCTGTGCCTGGCGCCATCTGCCGGAGACTTTCGGTGTCTCGCCGGCCACCGCGCACCGCCGGTTCTCCGCTTGGACCAAGGACAGGCTGTGGCGGCGGCTGCATCGGGCCGTTCTGGACGAACTCGGGGCCCGTGGTGAGGTGGACTGGACCTCGGCGATCGTGGACGCGGCCTCGGTCCGTGCGAAAAAGGGGGATCGCTGACCGGGCGCAATCCGGTCGACCGGGGCAAGAAGGGCAGCAAGCTCCACGTACTGTCCGACGCGCAAGGCTTACCCCTCGCTCTTGGCGTCTCTGGCGCGAACGTTCATGACAGCCAGGCGCTGCTGCCGCTGGTCCTGGGCATACCCGCCATCCGCTCGAGGCGCGGTCCCCGTAGACGCCGCCCCGGCAGGCTCCGTGCCGACAAGGCGTACCACTCCGCCGAGAGGCTGAAGTGGCTGCGCGAGCGGGGCATCGTCCCGCGCATCGCCAGGCCCGGCATCGAGTCCAGCGAGCGTCTCGGCCGGCACCGCTGGAAGATCGAACGGTCGATCTCCTGGCTCTTCGGCTACCGCCGCCTGACCGTCCGATACGAGCGAAAGGGCAGCCACTTCCTGGCCTTCCTCGGACTCGCGGCGGCCCTGACCTGCTACAAGAAGCTCGCAAAACTCACCATGAACCGTTCCGGGTTCGGTAGAGATCTCAGTTGTTGGTTGTGACCTGGGGTTTTGTGGTTGCCCGGTAGTGGTTGTTCTCGTATTCAACGGGCGGGACGTGGCCTATCTCACCGTGGAGTCGTCGGTGGTTGTACCAGTCGACGTACTCGGCGGTGGCGAGCTCGACGTCGGACAGCGTCTTCCACGGCCGTCGGGGCTTGATCAGCTCGGTCTTGAACAGCCCGATCGTGCTCTCCATCAGGGCATTGTCGTAGGCGTCGCCGACCGAGCCGATCGAGGCGGCGATACCGGCGGCGTCCAGGTGCTCGGCGAGCCGGAAACTCGTGTATTGCGACCCGGCATCGGAGTGATGGATCAACTCACCTGGCTGGACTGGATGTTGATCACGGTCGCGCTGCCAGATCGCCATCTCCAGGGCGTCCAGCACGAAGACCGTCTCCTTCACGGTGGCGGCCGACCAGCCGACGATCCGGCGGGAGAAGGTGTCCACGACGAAGGCGACGTAGACGACGCCGGCCCACGTTCTGACATGGGTGAAGTCCGCGACCCAGCAGCGGTTCGGGGCGCCGGCGACGAAGTTGCGGTCCACGAGGTCGGGAGCCCGCCCGGCCTGGCCGCCGGGAAGCGTGGTGATCACGCGTTTGCCGCGGACCGCGCCGGTGATGCCGAGCTCGCGCATCAGGCGTTCGACGGTGCAGCGGGCCACGGCCTGGCCCTGCCGGTTCAGCTCCCGCCAGATCTTCCTCGCCCCGTAGACGCGGTAGTTGGCGTCGTAGACGTGCTGGATCAGTTCCTTCAGCTCGCCGTCCCGCACGGTCCTGGCGGACGGCGCGGTCCGGCGTCTGCGGTGGGCATAGTAGGTGGAGGAGGCGATCCTGCAGTCGTGCATCGTCAGCACGCGGCAGATCGGCTCGACGCCGCCGAAGCGGTCCTTGTGCTCGTCGATGAACGCTACGAGCGTGTGTGTGGCCGGTCGAGCTCGGCCGCGAAGAAAGACGCCGCGGCTTTGAGGATCTCGTTCGCCCGCTTGAGCTCGGCGTTCTCCTTCTTCAGCCGCTTCAGCTCGGCGGACTCCTCCGTCGTCGTCCCCGGCCGGGTCCCAGCGTCGATCTGGTCCTGCCGTACCCACTTCCGCAGGGTCTCGGTCGTGCCGATGCCCAGCTTCTGGGCGACCGCTTTCATAGCGGCCCACTCGGTGTCGTACTCCGGCCGCACCTCGGCGACCATCCGCACCGCCCGACGGCGCAGCTCAAGCGGGTACTGGGAAGGACGTGCCATGACTCGATCCTCTCAAATGATCGAGTCCCTACCGAACCCGGAACGGTTCACCACGTGAGACATCCTCTTAGTAGGTGTCTTTCAACCGCTGTTTGCAACTGGTCTGGGACGAGTAGCTTGTGGGCATGGTGAACGTCAGCGCGTCGGGGTCGGTGACGACGGAGGTTCGTAGGATCGTGTGGACTGTCCAGGCTGGTCACGAGGGTCAGTGGCATACCTTGGAGGCAAGGTTCCGCGAGCGGGACGCGGCTATTGAACGTCTTGAGTGGTGCCGCGTTCACGCGCCTCGTTCTGTCTCTCACCGGCTCATCCGGGAAACGACGACGGTGACGACCGAGATCGAGGACGTTTGATCGGGCTGTCTCTCAGGCTGGCTTTGTTTTCTTCGTCCAGCTGTCAGTGCGGGAGCCTTTTCGGGTCAGGCGCCGTGTCATGAGGGTGATGAATGCCCAGTTCAGGTGGGCTTCGGAGTGCTGGGGCAGTCGCTCGTAGTCCCGGCAGTTGCGGCGGGCGTTCATGATCCAGCCGAGGGACCGTTCGACCTTCCAGCGGCGGGGCAGCACGACGAATCCCTTCGCGCCCTTGGGCCGGAGGACGGGCCGCAGGGTCAACCACAGGTGGTCCGCGGTCCAGGCGGGCAGCAGGTCACGGGAGTATGCGGAGTCGGCCCAGATCTGGGTGATCTGGGGGTGCGTGAGCCTCAGGCGCCAGAGCAGGTCCCTGGCCATGACCTCGTCCCGGGCATCGCCGGGGGTCACCGTGATCATCACGGGCAGTCCGAGGGTGTCGACCACGATGTGTCTTTTGCGCCCGTTGATTTTCTTGCCGGCGTCGTAGCCGCGACTGTCCTTGCCGACGGTGGAGGCCGCTTTCACGGACTGGGAGTCGACGATCAGGGTGACCGGGAAGGGGCAGCGGCCCTTGTCCGTGCGGATCCGTCGGCGGAGCTGGTCGCGGATGAAGGTGACGACTCCGGCCCGGTTCCAGCGCCAGAAGAACCCGTAAACGGTCTGCCAGGGAGGGAAATCCGCAGGTAGAGCCCTCCATTTGGCGCCGTTGTCGACGATGAAGCGGATCGCGTCGACAACGTCCCGCCGCGGCCATTTCTCCGGATGTCCACCGGTCTTGGTCTGACAGGCCGGGGTCGGCAGCAGCGGCTCGATCAGGGCCCACTCGGCGACGGTGGTGTCGGAGGGATAGCGGTGGCGGCGGGTTGAGTCACGCATCACGGATCTATCGGGTGAGCTGGGCCAGGGTCGCGCGGACACCGGTGAGCTGGGCGGATGCCAGCTGGGCCCATTCGTCGTCGGGGTAGCGGGCTAGGTGCGGGTCCAGCGTGCCGGTGATCATCCGGGTGAGCCGGCCGAGGATGAGGCGGAACTGCTTCTTCTCGTATTCGATCCAGTCCGCCGGGTCGTCGGAGAACATGTATCCGTCCCGCCGACGCCAGATGATCGGAGTGAGGTGTTCGGCCGCCCCGACATCCCGAAGGTGCCGGATCCCTCGCTCGACCTGGTATTTCGTCAGGCGGGTGGCGGTGATGAGCTGTCGGCTCTGGAGGCCGGCGGGACGGGCTTCCATCAGGGCGACGCGCACGAGGTCGCCGTAGTGCTCCGCAAGAGGCCGGGCCTCCCGGCGTCGGGGCATGGCCTACTCGCCCTTGAGGAGTTTGGCCAGCTGCTCGTCCAGGGTGAACTCGCCGTTGTCGATCGCGGCTTCGAGCCAGTCGGCTGCGGCCCGGACCTTGGAGATGCCGCGGCGGACGGTCTCGCGCTCGTCGTCGGTGAACTCCTGGCCCCTCATCCTGGGGACGAGGCGGCCGAGGGTGGCGACGAACTGGTGGCAGGAGCCGACCAGGTCGAGGTATTCGATGGTGTGCTCGATCTTGCGGACGGCCGGGGTGCGTTCGCGGATCGTCTCGCGGGCCTTCGCGGAGTTGTCGAACTGGGCCCGGTTGACCAGAAAGCGGGCGGTGTCATCCCGCATAGTCTCCCTCGCGACGTCGGGGCGTTTCAGCATCTCGGTGGTCACCTGCTTGGCGACGTCGTCGTCCCGGGTGAGCTCGCGAACGACCCGGAGCCGTTCGTCGGGGGTGATCTGGGCCGCGGCGGCCGGCCGCGACAGAAGGTCGACGGTCACCCGGGAGGCGACTTCCTCATCGCGGGTCAGGTCGGTGACTGCCTGGATCTTCTCCTCGACCGTCACCGGCCGGTCAACCCGCTGCCCGACCAGGCGTTTCGCCGCGTCCGGTGCCCACTGCCGCTTGCCCGTGCGCGAGTTGAAAGGGGCATCCTCGATCGCTGCCCACCGCTCGTCCTCGTCCTGGATCGAGGCCAGGATCTTGTGGACGGTGAACGACACGCCGCCCTTGCGCTTGGCCTCCGGCCAGCGCGAGGCGGTCCACCGCCAGTCCTCGACCGTGGAGCGGGCCACCCCGATGTCGTCGGCGAACATCTGCAACGACTCCTCAACGGTGAACAGGTCGTCGGTGCCGTTCGGCATCGACCCGCCGACCGGCCGCATCGGCTCGATCTCCAGGGCCTTGTCACCCAGCGCGAACTGGGCCTTCGTCATCTGGTTGATCAGGTCGCGGGCCTCGGCGACGAGCTGTTCGTAACGAGTTCGAGTGACGTTGCCGATCCGGTCTGACACGATGATCACCGCCCTCGCCCCCGGCCGGATCAACCACCCGGTGGTGGTCGAATGAGTGGTTCCGGCCCAGGCCGACTTCCACCGTGACGCGGACCCGACATGACGGGGCAGAGCGTGAACCAGGGGCGCTCGAAGCACCGGTTGTCCGCCCCCGGAGATTGTGCAAAACGGCTGTGACCTGTGGTGTTTCCGTGCCGTTCGCCTACGGCGTTTCGGTAACACCGTTCCGCGACGCCTGTCTTTCGCGGCAGGCACGGACCCGGCACCGCGACGAACAGTAGACCGCCGACCGCGACCGCTCGACCCCCACCGTCCACGACCGGCCGCAAACCGGGCACTCGACCTGATCACCACGCTGCATCAACGCCACCCGCTGCCGTGCCCGCTGAAGCCTCCGCCACCGCCTCGACCTGCACCGACCCGAGCAGAACACCGCCTCCGCCGCCATCGACGACGCAAGCGGATCACCACACTCCCGGCAGTACCGCCGGCCCACCCCGCCAGACGCCACAACCCAGATCATCCAGCCGTACGCACCCCACGACCAGCCTTCAAAAACACCTACTCATCGTCTTCATCCTCGTGCGCACCGGCTACCAGCGGATCATGCCGGGCATCGCCGTCTGCCTGTTCGGCTTCTTCCTCGCCAACACCGGCATCGCCCCCACGATCACCGGCGCCGTCTCCTCCGTCGCCGGATGGATCAGCAGCTTCTGACCACCCCAGACCCCAACCGCCTAACGAAAGAGAGAACACGACGATGAATCACAGCCCCCTGACCCTCGTGGTCGACGACGCCGCCGCCGTCCTCGCGGCCAGCCCCGAGGCCCGCGCCCTGGTCGACGACCTGCTGCGCACCGGCCGCCGCAACGGCCTGGTGGTCCGCTCCGAGACCCGCCGGCCGCTCTGGCAGTACCCGACGCCGGGCGCGCTCGAGAACGCTGCCGAACAGCAGTAGCCCATCCCGCTCGCCCCCTGCGCCCTCCCCGCCACCACGGCGGGGAGGGCGCCCCCGCATCTGCCCCGAACGGAGCTCACCGTGGACTTCAACCACGTCACCCGCCCACTGTCCGACTCCGAAGCCAAGACCGAAGCCGAGCGGATCATCGCCGAAGCGATGCGCCCCGAGCGGCAGTTCCCGACGTCGTTCCGCGACGAATCCGAGGTCCCGCCGTACGGCGACACCCCGCCCGTCCATCAGGACGACAAGCGGATCGTGCCCGCCTGGGCGGCCGGGATCGCGGTGGCCTCCATCGGCGTCGGCGCCGGCATCACCGGAGTCGGCTGCGGAGCCTGGCTCGTGTTCCAGGGCCTGGCCTCCGTCACGCTCTACGGCGTCCTCATGGTCACCCTGCCGTTCGCGGGCGTCGCCATGGTCGCCACCGCGATCGGCGGCGCGATCAACAAGGCGCGCTCCACGGTCACGAAGAACGTGTACGAGGGCCCGGTCGTGCAGAACACGCAGATCAACAACACCAGCAACCAGCGCGGGATGTTCTCCCGTACCTGCAACGACGTCCGCTGAGCTCCGGGCGCCCTGCCTCGTATCCGACACCTCGCCCGCGGGCCGGGGCTCGGGTGCGGGACAGGCCGTCCGGCCTCGCGGTCAGTCGTAGTCGATCCAGATCCGGCCGTGGTCGTCGACCTCGGCACCCCGGATCTGCCCGTCGACGATCGCCCCGTTGATCGTCACCTCGACGTCGTAGTCCACGTCGATCCACAGCACACCGTCGTCGTCGGTGAACGCGGGCCAGATCTGCCCGTCCGTGTCCACGACCTCTTCGAAGACGACTTCCTCCGGCTCATCACGGGTGAACCACCCCATCCCAGCCGCCCCCCTTTCTCTTCGGTCCCGTCGCTCACAGCTTGGCCCACTCACACGCTCCGTGAACCCCGCATCGACAACAAGGAGTTGCCCCGTGCAGTCCAACAACCACACCCCCGGCCAGAACCACCAGGAGCTCACCCACCTCCCCGTGCCCTTCCCGAAGGCACCGCCCAAGGAGCCGCGGTTCGCCGCGCTGCGCACCTGGTGGCAGGAGGCGTGGGAGGAAGACGGCGTCCTGCACGCGATGTGGGAGGACGTCCTCAGCGCCCCCGAGGACGGCTTCCGGTACATGGCCCCCTGGCTCCGGGCCGTCCTGATGGTGGCCGGAGTGTCCTTCGTCGTGCTGATGGCCAAGGCCGCCGGCGAAGTCGTCCTCCAGGGGCTGCACACGCTGCTCACCGCCGTGCCCAAGGTGCAGGTCGGCGTCGACACCTCCAGCGGCGTGTTCGCCGTCGTCGACCAGCCGGTGCGCACGTACATCGCGCAGCACTCCGCCGGCCTCCCGGTCGAAGGCTCCACCGTCTACACGCTGTGGCTGCTCACCGGCATCGTCGGCCTGGTCCTCGGCTACCTCTCCCGGAACAACGGAGTGCGCGCGATGTGGTCGGGGTGGGGCGCGGCCTCCGTGTTCATGGTTTGGACGGCCACCCCGGACACCAGCCGCCCCGTCGCGGTCGGCCTCGCGGTCCTCGCCTGGACGTTCCTGTCCGCGTTCGCGATGCGCGGCCTGACCCTGCGCCGCCGCGTCGTCGCCGGGCGCCCGGCGAAGGTCTCCGTCAAGCCCGAGATCCACGTCCACGTGCCCGCCCCGGCCCCGGCCGCCGACCAGCACCCGCACAGCAGCTGCCCCTTCCGGGACTGACCTCCGGTCGCTCCGCCTGGTCCTCGCCCACCCCGACACCGGGGCGGGCGAGGGCTGGACAGGCCGACCGGCCGCCTCGCACCGCGCCCGCCAACGCACGCCGCTGGCGGGCGCGGTGCGTGCTGTCCACCGACATCAGGAGGAACCGCTCGTGCTCATCCCCCGCCCGCGTTGCCGGATCGGCCGGCCCCGCCCGCAGCGCCCCGGCCCCCGCTACCCGCAGCGCCCCGCCCGGCTCCCCGGCATCTGGAGCAGGTGATGCCCCGCCCTCGGAAGAAGCGCCGCCGCGAGATCACGAAGGTGCCGCGCAGCGACGCGATGCTGCCGGAGTTCGACCGGCGCGCTTGTCCCGAGGGCCTGGTCACCCGGCGGCAGTTACGGGAGAAGGGGCTGAGTCCCGGCGGACACGGCCCGGTCGCGGTCCTGCGCTGCAAGGCGTGCTCCTACCGGCCCGACCAGGCGTGCATCCATCCCACTCGGGCCTGGCTCTACAGCGTGGAGCTCGCCCGGCCCAAACGCACGCCGACGCTCGCGCAGGAATGGGCGCTGGACCGGGCCATGGCCGCGAGGTCCACGTGCCCGGAATGCAGGCGCCGGTACTACTTCTGCCTCCCGTTGCGCACCCAGGGCCGCTGCGACCCCTGCGACAAGGGCTACGAGCCCAGCCCTGACACCTACTTCGCTTCCACGACCCCGGTGACCCACCGGCTGGCCGCCTGACCAACGACTTTCGGCGGGCCGCGGCGTGCTGCCCGCCGGACAACGACAAGGAGAAGCACCGCCCATGACCTCCACGATCCCTGCTTCCGGCATCGACAAGAACATGGACGCCGCCTGCGCCTCGGTCGCAGGCGAGATCAGCCGCACGGACGGCAAGTCGTCCTTACTGCTCGCCTTCAACGGCGCCGTCCTCGCCGGACTCGCGTCCGTCACCGACAAGGACCTGCCCCTGCCGACCAAGGTGTTCGGCGCTGCGGCCGTCCTCGCCCTGGGCGCGGCCGCCGTGTTGCTGCTCCTGGTCGTCCGGCCCCGGCTCAGCGGCGCTGACCGGGCTTCCTTCCCGTACTGGGCGCAGCTCGACGAGGACGCGGTCCGCGACTGCATGCAGGGCGACACCCGCGCCGCCCGCATCCGGGTCCTGTCCGTCCTCGCGGTCCGCAAGTACCGGTACCTGCGACGCGCGGTCGATCTCAGCCTCGCTGCTCTGGCCCTGCTCGCACTGGCCGCCGCTGGCACCGCACTGTGACGGCGGCCGCGGTGACCCGTACGCGCCTTGACCGCGTCCGCGCCTCGGTCGGCATCGCCCAGCTCGCCCTCCAGCAGATCGAGGACGACCTCAGCGCCGACGACGTCGACCAGGAGGAGCTCGCCGCGATCCTGCGCGAGCTCATCGAGGACACCGACCCGCCCGGCGGGTTCATGGCGTCCGTCGCGCAGCTGCTCACCGTCGCCGCGCGCCGTGCCGAGCAGATCGAGCCCGACCGTGACGGCGACGCCTCGTGCCCCTTGCACGAGGCCGCCGCCCTGATCACCGACCACGCCGGGCAGTGCCTCATCTGGGCTGCCCGCGCCCTTCACCCGCAGGGAGACATCTGAGATGGCGAGCACGAAGGCGATGAATCCGCCCCGACGGGAGTGCCGACAGTGCTGGTACCACGCGTACGCCAGCCGTGAGGCCCACGCCGGGCTCGGTCCGCGCGAGGACTGCCCGCAGTGCGTGGACCACATGAAGAACGGCCACCCCGACCACATGATCGTCCGCTGACGCCGCTGCGCGAAGCCGCCGACCTGATCACCGCCCACGCCGGGCAGCGCCTCCTCTGGGCTGCCCGACGCCCTCACCCGCAAGGAGATCTCGCATGACCGAGCTGATCTACCCGCAGATGCCCGAGCACAGCCTGGTGGTCCTCATCGGCCCGTCCGGCGCCGGGAAGTCCACGATCGCGCGCACCTGGCCCGCCTCGCAGGTCCTGTCCCTGGACGCGCTGCGCGAGGTCGTCAGCGACGACGCGGGCGACCAGGACGCGACCGGTGACGCGGTCGCCGCCCTGCACCTGCTCCTGGAGGCGAGGATGCGCCGCCGGCTGTTCACTGTCGTCGACGCGACCAACGTCACCAGGTCCGCCAGGGAGCCGTTGGTCGCCGCCGCCAAGCGGCACGACATGCTGCCCATCGCGGTCATGGTCGCCACGCCCGGCAGCGTCTGCATCGAGCGGCAGGGCCCGCGGCCGGCCAACCGCACGGTGCCGGAGGACGTGGTCGTCAAGCAGCACCAGGCCATGGTCGCTTCGCACCGCACCCTCAAGGCCGAAGGGTTCCCGGAGGTCGTCTTCTCCGACAGCATCTACCGGCTGCTGCCGTTCCTGGAGCGCCTGAGCGAGACGCGGCAGGCCGACCTCGGACTGGACGGCAGCGACGGCCTCGGTGAGCTGAACCTCGTACGCCGGATGTTCGGTGAGGAGATCCTGCCGCTGTGGCGGTGGAAGCCCGGCTCCAACGTCGCTGGCGGCGACCGCGTCGCGGAGATCCGCCTAGGGCAGCAGTACCTCACCCTCGCCCTGCGCACCGACGTGGACGGCGAGGGCGACTACGGGTTCGACGTGATGGTGCCGTGCCCGCACGACGACGAATGCACCGGCCGGGCGTGGGTGCCCGCCTACAGCGTCACCTGCCTGTACCGCGCGCTGAACGGCGACCTGGACGACGACGAGGACATCGTCTGCACCGTCCACGGCCCGAACAACGACGACGTCCAGGGCGACGAGGTCGACGGCCCCGACCTCGAGGAGCAGGACCTCGAAGCGATCCACGGCTGACGGACCTCCGTGCCGCCCCGGACCCGGCTCACCGCCGGGGCCGGGGCGGTCGCGGTGGTCCCTCAACCACCGCGATCACGAGAGGAGTGGACGTCATGACCCAGCCCCCGTACTACGAGGTCGACGTCCCCATACGAAGCACCGAGACGCCCGGCCTGGAAGGCGTGCACGTCTTCACCGGCTGGGCGGACAATCCCGCCGCCGCCGTGCAGGCCGCGCACGAGGTCTACGACGCGGCCCGCGCCGCTGCGGAGGCCGGACGCGAGATCCCCCACGGAGGCCCGGACGGCTGGTGCGCCTGCGGATACCGGCCCGGCTGGGAGCTCGACTGGCCCGCCGCGAAGGCCGGCCCCTGGAGGAACCCGTACAGCTGGCTCAACTCCAAGCCCTTCGAGATGTAGCTCTGCCCCGGGACAGCCGCACGTGCTTGGCGGCTTCGACGGCTGCCCCGGGCCCACCCAACCCGTACGAGACGAGAGGGAGATCCTCAGTATGGACTCCGTTCTGCGCGTGCAGGGCCGGATCGGCCCGCGCGCCCTTCTGATCACCACCGCTGCCCTGCCGCTGACCGGTTGGACCGTGCACGCCCTGGCGCTGCACCGCAAGCTCGCGGCGACCCGGAAGGACCCGCTGACCGGTCTGCTGCGCCGCGACGCCTACACCGCCCGCGCCCGCCGGCTCCTGGCCCGCCACGGCGACAGCGGGGCCGTGGTCATGGTCGACGCCGACAGGTTCAAGGAGATCAACGACGGCTTCGGGCACGCGGCGGGCGACACCGTCCTCGCGTCGATCGCGGCCCGGCTCACGGCCTGGGCGGGCCCGCGCGCTGCGGTCGGCAGGCTCGGAGGCGATGAGTTCGCCGTGGTCCTGGAGTTGCCCGCCGCCCGCCGCGCGCTCCGCCTGGAGCAGCTGGTCCGGATGCTGCACACGCCGGTCACCCTGGACGACGGCAGCTCCGTCGACGTCGCCGCGTCGGTCGGCGCCGCGACCCCGGACGTGATCGGCGCACGCGACCTGACGCGGCTGCAGAGGGCGGCTGACGCTGCCCTGTACGACGGCAAGCACTCGGGCCGGGCGGTCCTGGCGAGTGCCGCGCACGCCACCGTGCCGTCCGTCAACGGGCGCCGCGCGGGCAGGCCGGGCACGGCCGCGTGGGGGCGAGCGGCATGAGCACAGCGACCCTTCCGCCGGCGGGCGACTGGATCCGCGGCATCAGCGTCAAGCAGCCGCACGCCGCCTGCCTCCTCGCCGGGACCAAGACGATCGAGAACAGGCCCCGGGCGTGGTCGTGGCGCGGCTGGCTGCTGCTGCACACGAGCCAGCAGATCGACCGGCCCGCCCTGCGCGTGCCGCTGATCGCCCGCACGGTTCGCGGCCGCGAGCTGCCGACCGGCGCCGTGATCGGCGTCGCCCGGCTGACCGGCTGCCACCAGGACCCGGACGGCTCCTCGCCCTGCACCGAGTTCGCGAACCCCGGGGCGTGGCATCTGGAGGTCAGCCACGTCCAGGCCCTCGCCCTGCCGATCCCGGCGCGCGGGCAGCTCGGTCCCTGGCGGCCCGCCGAGGATCTGGTCGACCAGGTCCTCCAGCAGCTGCCGCACCTGCGGCCGTGACCGCCCGGCGCCGCCATCTGCACGCGGTGCCCACGCCGCCCGATCAGCCTGTGGCGCCGGTCCAGCTCCTGAACTGGCGCCACTATTCGCACTTCGGGCCGCCCGCCCCGTGCGTGCTGTGCGGCACCACCACCCCGCTGAGGTCCCGCGCCAAGGAGCCCGCGCACAAGGTCTGCGCGGAGTTCTGGAACGCGGCGCACCCCGGCGAGACCCGGTTCGTCTCCGACCCGCCCAAGGGCGGCGGGACGACCGACCACGCCTGACCTCTCCTCCAGCTGGAGGCCCCCCATGAGCAGCACCCAGCCCGACGTCGACCGCACCCTCGCCTACCCGGAGCCGCCAGCCTCGCCGCTCTGGCACCGCCACAGCCCGCCGGTCCGACCCCTCACCCCCGAGCAGCAGCGCCGCAACCGCGAGCTGCTCGACATCGCGCAGCGCTCCCCCCGACCCCGCTCCCCCCGCTCCACCAAGACCCTGGCGGAGGCCAGCTGATGAACCCCCAGACGCACCTGGCCATAGACGGCTACGTCGACGCGATCCCGGCCCCCGGCACCGGCTCGGGCACCGCCCGCTTCGACCTGATCCACTCCCCCGCCGACGCGGACCGGATCGCCCCCGACGCCCCGGACACCGTGTACGCCTGCACCACCGGAGACCCGCGCATCGCCGATGTGCTGCTGCGCGAGATCCAGCCCGGCGACCTTCTGCGCGTCACCGGCACCCTGGTCCAGCCCGACGACCCCCAGGCCCCGGCCCACTTCACCGTCGACGGCCTGGAGGTCCTCGAGGCCGCCCCGGCCTCCGTGCTCTTCGACCTCGTACTGGAGCGGTTCGGGAACTACGTCGTCGTCTTCGACGCCGACCGCGACCAGGTCCCGGTGTTCACCGCGTCCGGCCGCTGGGTCGGCGAGGCTGCCAACGCCGACGCGATCGGCGACCTCATCGACGCCTACGAGGAAGGCGACCTCCGATGACGACCGCACTCCCCGCGCAGCGCACCGTCCTCGAACGGTTCCCCGCCGGCCACCCCCGCGGTTCCTGGCCCGCCGACGAATACGCCGCCACCCAGCGAGCCCAGGGCATCGACGCCCGGGTCGTCATGGACCTCGGCAGCGACCAGTTCCTCGTGGTCACCAACACCACCACCCGCTAGCCCACCCACCGAGAGGCGAACATGACCGAGACCGAAACGTTCGAGACGATCCGCTACACCGCCGACGTGGTGGCCCTGACCCCCGGCGGCGACGTCCTGCTGATCGAGCGTGGCTGGCCGCCGCACGAGGGCGCCTGGGCCCTGCCCGGTGGTCACGTCGACCCCGGCGAGACGAGCCTCGCGGCCGCCGCCCGGGAACTGGCTGAGGAGACCGGCGTCCACGTCACCGCCGACAGCCTGCGCCCGATCGGCGTCTGGGACGCGCCCGACCGCGACCCGCGCGGCCGGTACGTCACCGTCGCGTACGTGGCCGTCGTCCCCGCTGGCACCCAGATCGTCGCCGGAGACGACGCGCGAACCGCCCGCTGGTGGCCCCTGGACAACCTGCCGGAGCGCCTGGCGTTCGACCACGCCGACATCCTCCGCGCGGTCACGGCCTCCTGACACACCAGCACGACACACCACAGCGCCGCGCCCCGACCAGAAGGCCGGGGTGCGGCGCTTCCTGTTCTCCCCCTTCACCGAGGAGCCTTCGCGTGTTAGCCACCGTCGTCACCGCCGGCCTCGCCGTCGTCGCCACCCTTTTGGGCGCGATCGTGTCCGGCCGCTTCCAGGAACGCGCCGCCGAACGGCAGGTGCGCGCCACCCACGGCGAGGCGATCCGCCGCGACCGACTGGAAGCCGTCACCGCGCTGGCCTGCGCCGGCAGCGACCACCGCACGGCGATGTGGATGCGCGGCGACGCCATCCTCAAGGGCGCCGGCACCGAACGGATCGAGGCCCTGCGCAGCCAGAGCCACATGACCCGCAGCGCCGTCACCCGTCCCCTGGTCGCCCTTCGCGTCCTCATCGAGGACCAGGCCGTGCGCGCCGCCGCCGACCGCATGATCACGCTCACCTACGCGATCCGGGATGCGTACGCGACCACCGAGGACCTGACCACCGCCCGCGAGGCCGCGAAGGCTGCCCACGACGACTTCGTGAACGCCGCCGCCTGCTACCTGCGCCCGGCGAGCACCCACCCCACTCGCGAACAGGAGCCCACCCGATGAAGCGACTCTTCCGCCGCTGCGGCCACACTCCCGGCACCCTCACACCCGAGGACCAGGCCGTCGTCGACCAGTTCCGCGCGATGCTCGCAGCCGTACGCAACCCGCAACCCTGGACACCCGGCCACGCGCAGGACGTCGCCGTACGGATCGGGCCCTTCGTGGAACGCGCCCACCCCCGCCCGGCGACGACCACGGCCCCGAGATGATCGCCGTGGCCCTGGTCCACCCCGACACCCCGCACGCCGCGGCCTACCTCCACGGCCGCCAGCTCGGCTACACCGACCGAGGCTGGCTGTGCTGCGAGACGACCGCGATCCTCGGCACCTGGCAGCCCGGCTACGCGATGCTCACCCACGCCGCCGCCGGCCTGCCCCTGCCCGACGACATCGGCATGGAGCCCGCGCACTACGCCCTCTACATTGAGGCCCGCAAACGCGACGACAGCCTCGACGGCTACCCCCTGCTGCGCCTCGGCCCCTACACCCAGACCCGGCACGCCCAGCAAGACCACGACCGGATCACCGCCGCGCTGGACGGCCGGGAGACCACCCTCGTGCCCGGACACCGCGTCTCCGCGCGGTACGCACCGTTCGACGTCAGCGACCACCACCTGTTCGCCGACCCGTACGAGGCCGACGCCGTGGCGCTCCTGGACGCCGCTGTCGCGGGAACGAGCGCGTGACCGCCTCGACCCTGCACGAGGGCGACGACGGCACCAAGCACCCCGCCGAACAGCTCTGGACGGCGTAAGCGTCGGCATCCGGCCGCCCCGGTAACTGCCGCCAGCATCCTCAACCCGGATGAAGGCACGCCCGCGAGCCGGGCGCCTGATGCCAGCCACCGCACGGAGAAGGCCCGGGCCACCGCTCGGCGCTTTCTAGGGGTCGTCGCAACACGTGGTCGTGTTGATCAGGCCGCGAGCAGTTTATGCAGGCGCTCGGCTGGGGTTTCCCAGCCGAGCGTTTTGCGTGGCCGACCGTTCAGTTCAGCGGCGACGGCGGCCAGGTGCTCACGACTGTGGACGGACAGGTCGGTGCCCTTGGGAAAGTACTGCCGCAGCAGGCCGTTCGTGTTCTCGTTCGAACCGCGCTGCCAAGGGCTGGCCGGGTCGCAGAAGTAGACCGGGATGTCGGTGGCGACGGTGAACTCCCGGTGCCGGCCCATCTCGCTGCCCTGGTCCCAGGTCAACGACCGCTTCAGGTGAGCCGGCAGCGTCTGGACCGTCTCGACCAGGGCGTCGCGGACCAGCTCGGTGCCCCGGCCGTTCGGCAGGTGCACCAGCAGCACATAGCGGGTGGAGCGTTCGACCAAAGTGCCGATGGCTGAGGCGCCGTCCTTGCCGATGATCAGGTCGCCTTCCCAGTGGCCGGGCACCGCCCGGTCCTCGGCCTCTGCGGGACGGTCGCTGATCATCACCATGGGATCGCGGAAGCGGGGCTGGCGCTGCTGGGCCTGGCGACGGGGCTTGCGCCGGACGCGGCCGGTGCGCAGCGCTTTGGCCAGCTCTCGGCGCAGCTCACCCCGGCCCTGGACGTAGAGGGCCTGGTAGACGGTCTCGTGGACCACGTGCATCTCCGGCCGGTCGGGGAACTGGGCGCGCAGGGCCTGGCAGATCTGCTCAGGGCTCCACCGTAGGTCCAGGCGGTCCTGGACGAAGGCGCGCAGTTCGGGGCTCTGTTTGATCTTCCCTGGCTTTGGGCGAGGCCGGCGCGCGTCGGCGCGGGCCTGAGCGGCGAAGGGCCGGTACTGGCCATTGGTGGGGTGCCGGTTGCGGCGGACCTCGCGGCTGATGGTCGACGGGCTCCTGCCCAGCTCACCGGCTATCGCACGGACCGTGGCCTTCTCCCGGAGCCGGTCGGCGATGTAGACCCGTTCGTCCTCGCGCAGGTACCTGGACGTGTCAGAAGGCGGCACCACCGGTCGAACCGGAGGTGCCGCCTTCTGCTTGCGGTCGGCACTGCGACCGTTACGCCATCGGCGGCCCGTCTTCGGGTTGATGCCGACGATCAGGCACGCCTGGTTGTTGCTCAAGCCCTGCTGCATGAGCCGGAAGTATGTCTCCCGCTCACGCAGCAGCTTCTTCGGCCCCTGAGCCGTCCGGATCTCCCGGATCTTGAAGTCCATCGCCACCCCTGAACTGGGGTGTTGCGACGACCACTAGAACGGAAGCGATCTGGCGGGGCACGGGCCTTTTTTGTTTCCGGCTCGATCCTCTACGGCGGTCACCCTCGTACCAGTTGGCGATCGCCGTATCACCCGGCAGCACTTTGTGACGTGGTGCCGGTCACTGTGCCGGGGGAGACGTGGCAGCATCTTGCGGAACGTAGCCACTGCATGAGGAGAGAGCCGCGCCGTGCTCATCGCCAACATCAGCCCACGAAGTATGGGCAAGACGACCGACACCGGCATGATGGGACACGCATTCCACGAGGCTGGATACCGCGTGCAGCTGTGGGACGCGGACGAATCTGAGCACCTCACTCAGTGGTCCGAGCTCGCGGCCTTTCCCTTCCCTGTGAAGCACAACGCCTCCGCGAAGTTCGCTGAGGAGTACACGCCGCTCGGGGAAGCCGGGATCGACATCGTCGACGTCGGACACACCGAGAACCACCCGCACATCGCAGACAGCGTGCTCAAGGTGGCCGACCTGGTCCTCATCCACATGGAACCTTCGATGGCCGACTACCAGCGTGTCCATCAGCCGCGTACTTCCACGCCGGTCAAGACGATGGTCGGCCGCTCCGCGTTCGACAGGCCCTCACGCACGGCCCCGCCGATGTGGGTGCTCCTCAACCGAGTACGCCCCCAACGTTCGGAGCGAGAAGGAGATCCGGGGCCTGCTCACCGACGCCGACTACAACGTGCTCACGGTGAAGATCCCGGTCCTGGACGACATCAAGCAGGCCACCGGCTTCCCGGTGGAGCACGCGGCTCGGGGGCCCTTCGGTGAGCTGATCACCGAGCTGCAGGACCGGGGGTTGATCAAGAGTGCCTAAGCGTCGTGACTTCCGCGCGGCGGCCAGCAAGGGAGCCCAGCAGCCTCCCGCCAGCGCGAGTCCCACGTCGGAGAGCCTGGCTGTGCCTGACCGGCCCGCCGAACCTCCGCAGATGCGCGCTCAGCCCTTCACGATGGAGCACTGGGGACTGACCCTCCCCGACGTTGACGCCACGCCAGAGACCGCATATGGCCCGCTCGACGAGCACGAGCAGCGCCTCCTTGCCGAGGCCCACCGCGCCGTCGACAACGCCCGCACAGCCCGCTGGATGCTCGGCTACTCCCTGGAAGTGGTCCGCAGGCGCCGGCTGTACCGCGGCGACGGCACCCGCACCTGGGAGCAGTACCTGCAGCAGGAGCACGACGGTCTGTCGACCAGCGAGGCGGATCGTCTCCAGAAGACCTGGCGCCTGGCGCAGACCGTGCAGAAGGAACTCGGCCGGCCCCTGCCCGACAGCCACCTGCGAAAGCTGCAACCGTACGCGGAGCGCACCAGCGACCAAGAGGCCGCGCGCGCCTACGCCGAGCTGTACTGGGCCCACCAGGAAGGCGGCGTCCGGCTTGTCGCCAACCAGGTCCAGCAGCGAGTGAAGAAGGCGGTGGCAGCCGGCAAGGGTGTCTCCGACCCGGCGGAGCGCAGCCAGGCCGTCAGCGCCGCCTGGACTACCGCACCTGAAGCGGTGATGCCCACGCAACGTGTCGAAGCGGAGCGGCAGAGCGGCACGCCCAGCCGGAGCTCGGACCCCGTAGACGGCGCACTAGAGCTGCTGAACGTGGCGCGACAGACAATCGAGAACGCCACGGAGGACAAGGCCGCACGTAAGGCCCGTAGCCCCGAAGAGGCCCAGCGGCAGCAGGACGCCATCCGCCGCATCGGCCGCATCCTCAGCAAGGTGAAGGTCGACGCCGACGCCACCCCCAATGTCAACGTCGATGCTGGCGCCGTCGACGAGGACGGCATCGTCGATGCAGAGCTGGTTGAGGACTGACCCCTGCTGTTGAGCGGGACTTCCCCAATTGGGGAAGTCCCGCGATTTTTGGCGGCACTGCTCCGGGCAGTCAGCGTGAGACGACACCCTTGAAGCCGGGACCGAGCCCGCGCCGCTTGCCGGGTGACGCGGCGCCGGGCCGTGCGGTGAGGGCCGCGACCACCGCCTGGGCAGTCTGCGGGGTAAGGCCGGCGCTCACCGGCCCGGAGGCCAGGACCCGTGCGTACGCGCCCGTGCCGTGGGCGCGGAGAGCGTCAGCGAGCGCGGCCGCCGCAGTCTCCGCTGGCCCGGCCCCCCAACCGCCCACGTCCCCCTGCTGCGCCTGTCGGGGGAGGGCGTCGCGTCGGCTGAGGAGCACGGCCAGGGCCTGCGCCTCGGATGCGTCCAGCGTGACCGTGACCAGCGCGGCCCCGAGCTGGTGGACGCGGTTCCGGGTCAAGCCGTGAGCGGCGAGTGCCTGGCGCAGCGCCGCACTCGTTCCAGCCGCAGCTCTGCCGCCGACGGCCTCGCTCGCCCCGGCTCCGGCCTGTTCGGCGCGCTCGACGACGGCGGCCGCGGTGATCGGCACGACGGAGAGGATCTCTGCGCACTCCGGATCGAGCTGGGCGAGCGCACCGGCCAGGACCTCGAGGGCGGCGGCCACGTCCTCCACCGCGGCCGCGCTCCAGTGCAACGGGTCGGCGGCGTCGGCCAGCGTGCACGCCGCGACGACGGCCTCCTCCGCCAACGCCTCCACCCGGCCCGGCCCGGTAGTCAGCTTCATGTCCCGCCCAACGAGATGTGACCGCGCAAGGTCGTGCGCGCTGATCACATGATGACGTCCGCGATCTCCTCCATCGGCACGAAGCTCGCGGCCGCCTGGTCACCGGCCGCGGGCCCTCGACACCGGTGGCCGCGCCCGGTCGCGTGGACACCGGGCAGCCCGTAGACCGGACGTATGGTCCTTCGGCCGCCGGTGGAACCGATGCTGGCGCAGGCCCGCGACACGGTGCCCGCGCCGGGCGCGCTGCCCGGGGAGCTTCGGTTCCAGCCGAAGTTCGACGGCTACCGGGCGATCGTCTTCACCCCGTGGCCGGCGCCCGGCCCGCTGCTCGTGCAGTCCCGCCGCGGCGGTCTCCTGCAGAGCCGTTTCCCTGATCTCGTGGACGCGGCCGCCCACCTGCCCGACGGCCTGGTCCTCGACGGCGAACTGGTCGTGTGGGTGGAGGGCCAGATGTCGTTCGAGGCGCTCCAGCGGCGAGCGGTCTCCGGCGGCCGGACCGCCGCCCGCCTCGCCCAGGAGATGCCGGCGCACTTCATCGCCTTCGACGTCCTCCAGATCGACGGCCAGGAGCGGCTGCTCGTCCCGTACGGCGAGCGGCGCGCCCAGCTGGAGCGGCTGTTCACCGACCGCGGCCTGAGCGCCCCGTGGACGCTCTGCCCCGAGACCACGGACGTGGCGACGGCGCAGGAGTGGCTGACGTCCTGGACGCAGGTGCCCGGCGTCGAAGGGCTGGTGATCCGGGGGAGCGGGCAGCGGTATCTGCCGGGAGCCCGCGCGCTCTACAAGGTGCGCCGCCGCGATACCACCGAAGCCGTGGTGGGTGCGATCACCGGCACCGTACGGCGGCCGCAGACGCTCGTGCTGGGACGCCTCGACCAGACCGGCACGCTCCGGCTGGTCGGGCGCAGTACGCCGCTGCGGCCGGATGCGGCGCGGGACCTGGCCGAGCGGCTGACGCCCGCAGGACCCGGCCACTCATGGGAGGGCGTCCGGTTCACGACCTCCTGGGGGTCGCGCACGCCGCTCGACGTCGTGCTGGTCGAACCGGAGCTGGTCGCCGAGATCACGGTGGACACGGCGCAGGAGCGCGGCGCGTGGAGACACCCGGTGCGCTTCGCACGGCTCCGGCTGGACGTCGCGGTCACGGACGTCCCGCCCTTCGGGGCGGGCGCCGAGCCCGCCAGCAGCTGACCCCCTCCCCTCCGCTCCCGATGCGGTCCGAGCAGCGTCACGGGCCGGTGAGGATGTCGTGGGTGCCGATGCGACGCCAGATGACGTGCTGTACGCCGGGGCGTATTGCTGGCCCGTATTGCCAGGTCGCCCGCCCATTGCCGTCCCAAGTCAACTCGAAGACACCGGGCGCGCTGCGGACGCCCTTCACGCGAAGACCGGCACGGAAACGCCCGCGTCCGGCGTGCAGGTCGTCGACGAAGGCAGCCACGGCCTGGCGGAAGCGGCGGCGCTGGGCGGGGGTGAGGCGGTCCAGATCGGCGGTGAAGCGGGGCAGGGCCTCGTAGGTGGGCACGGCGAACTCCTCCAGGACGCACGAAGCCCCCGGCCGGTGGCCGGGGGCGGTGGTGGCTGTTCGTGTTGAAGGGCGTCGGTGACGTGGTGCTCAGTCGTGGCGGGTTGTCGGTGGAGTGGTGCGTTGGTGTGCGGTCGATGACGGTGGAGTCGGTTGGTGTGCGTTCTCGTGGTGGGTGGGGCTCGTGTGGTCGTGGCGCAGTATTCGCACGGCACGGTCAGCTCTCGTGGAGAGCGCGCATGGCGGTCCCAGAACTGCTGGGGCCGGGTGGCCTCGCAGCTGGAGCATCGGCGCCCTGTGATCCAGCTACGGGCCGGGTGGTCCTGCTGGGCGGAGCGCTCGGTGTGGCCGTACTCGATCCGGAGCGGTCGGCGGCAGAGCGGGCAGAGGTCGTCGTGACCGAGGTTCGGGTTCATGGGCGGCAGGGTGCACACGTCGGTGGCTTACCGTCTCGGGCTGATTGGACGGCCCGCCTGACGGGCGCTCCGGCAAAGACTTGGCGATGCCCTCCCGCCCGGCGGGAAGGACCTCGGATCGCGCTTCTTCGCACGTCAGCACCGGGGTTCCATGGCCCGATGATCAGCCAAACGAAGATCCGTCCGGGAGACGGGCGCTATCTCTTCCGCGGTGTGATGGTCGGCGACGGCCACCGCGGGGCGGGCACGTCGCTGCGCGCCGCACAGGACGAAGCTGGCGTCCCGCCCGGGATCTGGAAGGGCCGGGGCCTGGCCGCGCTCGGTCTCAGGGCCGGGGACGTGGTGAGCGAGCGGCAGGCCGAGCTGCTCCTGGGGGAGGGCCGGCACCCGGACGCCGACCGGATCGAGCGCGAGCTCCTGGCGCACGGCAAGAGCCCGGAGCAGGCGAGGCGGGCGACCGTGCTGGGTAGGCCCATCGAGCACAACCGCTCGCCCAAGACCGACAAGGCCAAGGAGCGCATTCCCTGGCTCGGCATGCACCTGGTGTTCCGGCCCCCGCCGACGGCCCACATCGCGTGGGCGCTGGCTGACTACGAGACCCGCCTGGTGCTGGAGCTGTGCCAGGACATCGCCCGGGACAAGACGCTGGCGTGGCTGGAGGATGCGGTCGCCCAGATCCGTTGGAAAGGCGGCGGCAAGCAGCGCGCCCGGGTCAAGGACGGGCTGATCGTCGCCGTCTTCCGGCATTACGAGTCCAGAGCTGCGGAATCGAAGCCCCTTCTCCACGATCATGCGCTGGTCTCGATCCGTGCCCGGCGGCCGGACACCAAGGGGACGTGGGGCAACCTGTCGGCGGACTCGACACTGGCCCACATTGTTGCCGCCGACACCCTCTACATCCTGTACTTCATGGAGGAGGTGTCCGCCCGGCTTGGGTGGGCGTGGGAGCCGCGCGAGGTGACGCCTGGTCGCCGGCCGGTCATGGAGATCGCGGGCATTGACCGGCGGCTGATCGGCTGGCAGTCGACCCGCCGCCAGCAGATCGAGGACGCGCTGCCCGTCCTGACGGCCAGGTACGAGGAACGGCAGGGGCACGCGCCGGGGGAGCGGGCCGCCTACGCGCTGGCCTGCCAGGCCGCTGACCAGACCCGCCCGCCCAAGCGCACTGAGCTGCTGTCGCTGACCGAGCTGCGGACGCGATGGCGGGACTCCGCGATCCGGGCGTTCGGCGCCTGCACCGTCTACCGGCTGGCGGAGCGGGCCCGGGCGGCGGCCGCGGCGGTGTGGGCGCGGGTGCGGCCAGCGGTCGATATCGCCCTGGCCGCCGTCGACGTCGTCGCCGTGGTGTACGTGATGCGCGGCGCGTTCAAGCGCCACCACCTGCTCGCCGAAGCCCGCCGCCACCTCTCCTACGTCCTGCGCGGCCAACCCCACGAGCCCGGCCTGGATGAAGAGGTCGTGCAGGCGGTCGTCGATGACTACACCCGCCCGGCGAGCCGACGGATGATGACCGCCGACCTGCGCGCCCTGTACCCGCGCGACACCGAGGACCAGGCCGTGCTGCGCCCGCTGACCCGCAAGCGGTCTGCCTCGCCGTACGAGCGGGCCCGCCTCGCCGCCGACGCCCTGGCCGCCCGGGTCCATGCGGTGCGCCGTGCAGATCGACTGGGCTCCCGTACCCGGCCGCGCACCGTTGCCGTGCCCGCCGCCTCGAGGTCGTACCCGCGGCCGTTCCGCTCCGGCCGGAAGGACGGCCGCCTCCTGGAGCCGGAGACCGGCGTCGACACGGTGGAACAGACGCGCCAGACCTTGGAAGCCGCCGCCGCGCAGGTGGCCGCCACGCTCCAGGACAGCCGGCGGGCGCGCGAAGTCGCCCACGGCCCCCGCCCGCAGCCCACCCCGGCGACGGCCCCGCCGCCGTACACCCAGCAGCCCGGCGTTCAGCACACGCCGGGCCGGAGCACAGGAGGAGTCGCATGAGCACCCCGGAAGAACGCCCCAACCCCGACGACGCACTCGCCCGCGCCCGTGCCGCCCGCGAGCAGATGGCCGCCGCGCTCACCGAGGACCAGGAGCCCGACGCCGACGAGCCCCTGGGGTGGCAGCCGATCTGGAAGCGGCCCCGGAAGCCGAAGTCGAAGGCGGCGAAGAAGGCAGAACTGCGCAAGCAGCGGAAGCGACTCCAGGAAGCCGGGAAGCGCCGCCTCGCCGCCTCGCCGCCGCGCAGTCGCGCCGGCCTCGCTCCCGGCAGAGCCGGATCGGCAACGCGGCCGCGCGCCGCGATGCCCGCGCTCTGTCCCGGGTGCGGCACTCCACCGCCTGGCTGTGGTGACGATGCCGGGCATCGTCCACTGAGTGGAGACCACGATGTTCTGCATCCAGTGGCGATGCACGACATCGGGTGGGCTCCACTCAGTGGACTCCACTCCGATGCGCCGGGGTGACGATGGACGCCACCGTGGTGCGCACCGCGATGGTGCGCCACTGCACCCGGTGCGCCGCACCGCCCGGCGATGTCCGGCACTCGCGCGCGCCGGTGCGCCGCACCCGATGTCCCGCACCGCACTGGTGCGCCTACCGCCGACTGCCCCCTCGATCAGGTGCGGCCGGAGGCGTGCGACCTCTTGTCCAGCTCCGCTACACCCCCTTGTCCAGGTCTGCTACCGAGGACGTTTCCCCTTGACACAAGCGGTTTCGGCTGGCGAACAGGTCGCGGTCAAGGGGGTGGGTGATAGAGGGGCCCCGCCCGGCTGTGACGCGCGCCTCGGTGCGGCGCGGTGCGGTGCGGCGATGTCGACGGAGCGCACCACGATGGCGCGGTGCGGTGGGGCGCCCGGCAGCGGTGTGGATGGCAGTGGTGCGGTCCCGATGCGCGCCGCACCACTGCCATCCCGGATGCGCTTTACGCGGTGGTCCGGCGCACCGGGTGCGCCTCCATCGCTTGCTTCATCCCCGCGGCCTCCAGCTGGCGGAGGACATCGGCGACGTCGCCGTGGTCCTCGGTGAGGATGTTCTCGGTGAAGCGGATGATGGTCTGGGCGATGCCCGGCGCACCGGCCAGGCACTCACCGTCGCAGAGGAGCTCCAGCAGAAGCCGTCCGAGCGCCGCCGCCAGGAACGAATGCGCGCAGGGCTCCCCGTCGTGGTCGTCCACTGCGGTGATCGGGATGACGATGCGCGCGGCGACGTCCAGGAGCATCCGGAGCACCTCCGGGCCCATGCCGTCGATGACCGCGCAGGCGGTGTCGATGTCGCCGGCCTGCATCGCCCGGATGTAGGCGAAGGCGTCGGCGACATCCTCCGGCTCCATCGGAGCGAGCGGCGCGGTGACGGTGTTCTCGGGCATGACAGCTCCTCGCGTACGGGCCGCCCCGCTGATCGCGGCGGCCTCAAGAGGAGCCTCTATTGGCGGCCCTGTGGACAGAGATCACGCTCGGGAGGGAGAAATCTCCCTCCCCGCCGGCCCCCTCCACGGGCCCCTCCATTGCCCCCTCCACGGCTACTTCGCCCGCCAGGCGCGTATCCCCTGCTCAGCCCCGGCAGAACAAGCCCCGCGACACGTTCGACAACCCTTCTAAGTCTCTGAAGCAGACATGGAAGCCAACCCACATCCGGAAGAAGGAAGTGCTGAAGGCTCTCGGGATCTTCCAGAGGGCTACCGCAGAACACCTGTGGCGGATGCTGCGCCCCACCGACTCGCACGACCGGTGCACGAGGGACACCCTCAACGCCCTCAAGGGCGAGGGAAAGGTCCGGGTGGAGACGCGGCTGGAGTCGAACCACCAGCTGTGGGTGCTCACCGAGCGAGGACACAAGGAAGCCAAGCAGCTGCTGCCGGAGAACGTTCGGGTCTCTGCGCTGCGCAAGCTCGAGTTCGACGACGACGGCGAGCCGGTGGTCGGCGAGGGCTTCGACGAACACGCGGCCGCCGTCACGATGACCGCCGCGGTCCTCACCGGAGCCGGCTTCGGCACGCCACTGTCCTGGCAGACCGAGATCGGCCACAAGCTCCCCTACGGGTACACCCAGTACGCCGACCTGACGATGCGGGCCCCGGACGCTGGCGTGCCCGCGATGCTCCTGGAGGTCGACCGGGTGAATGAGCCCGTCGATGTCCTGGTGGACAAGGTGCGCCGCTATACCGAGTGGTTCGAGCTCCTGGCGCCGAAGGCCGACAAGGACCGCGAGAGGGTGGCTCGCTCCTACGGGGGAGCGAGGGTGCACGACTTCCGGCTGTGGTCGCGGATCTACCCGGCGACCGGCCGCGAGGGCTACGTGCCCCTCGCGTTTGTGTTCACGGGCAAGACGAAGGCGCAGCGGGCCAGCAGGATGCGGCGGCTGGAGCAGGCCGCCCGTTCCTACTTCGCCGGCACCCAGTACGCGGGCGGTGGCATCACGGCCGTCGACTACCACCAGGCGGTGCCCGTGGTCGTCACCGAGCTGGAGCGGATCACGGCCGATCCGGATGGGGCGGCGGGGAAGGTGTGGCGCAGGCTCGGGCGCGATGAGTGGCAGACGCTGACCGACGCCCTGGACAACCCCGACGGTGACCGGCTGTACGTGGTGCAGGCGGAGCAGGCCCGCAAGCGCCAGAAGGAGCGCGAAGCCGCGGTTCGCGAGGCGCAGCGGCCCGTGTGCAGGCGCTGCGGAGCGAAGTTCACCGACGACCGCTGGGACACGGTGCGGCACTACCCGGGGATGCAGCACCGCGAGCTGTGCGATCCGTGCCTGAACGAACACTGGGAACAGGTGAGGGCGGAGAAGGCCGCGCGCCGCTTGGCGGAGGAAGCCGAACGCGCGGCGGCTGAAGCACCGGCCGCCAGGCCCCGCGGCCGGTTCGGCATCACGCGCCGCCGGTAGCCGGGCGGCTTGTGCCTTCGGCCGGACAGGCGGCCCGGGCCGGAGGTGAGGATGAGCAGCGCGAACAACGACGTGTTCGCGCTGTCCGCTGATCGGTTTAGCAGAGCCGGTGCTGCCGCAGAGATGTGAGGACTACCCCCGTGCTGTACGGGGGTTCACGCCGCAAGGGGGAGACGATCTTGGGTGAGTTCCGTCCGGTGGCCAACGGACTTCGCACCGATCATCCCGTTCCGGGTCTGCCGTTCATCAACGACGAACGGTTGCCGCTCGGCAATCCGGACGCGATCGAGCGCACCGGCCGGGACCAGGGCGAGGGACTGTGGGGCCGCACCGATCCGTTACCGGGAGGCGGCTGGGTGGCGTTCACGACCGAGCCGAAGAACCGCGCGTACGCGTGGGCCGTCCACTACCACCCCGAGCACGGCCGCACGGTGGTGCTGGTCACGGACGGCAGCTGGAGTGGGCTCCACCACGACTGGGTGTACGGGCACACCGGCTTCCTCTATCGGCACGGCGGCTACTGGTGGGATGGCACCGCCTGGCACCGGCCCGGAGTGGTCTTCGACGGCGCCTACGAGCGCTACGACGCCCGCCGCGTCCAGGACGCGCTCACCGTCACGGCCGCGGACCTCCTGGTTCACCCCGCCGACCCGGGCAAGGCGAGTATCGCCACCATCGCCGGGTTCACGGCGTCCAAGTCGGCCCTGCCCAACTGGCGTGATCATCTGGCGTTGTGGGCGGAGCACCGCCGGCGCGTGCCGGACGCACGGCCGCTTGACGAGTGCGTCGTCGACCTGAAGGCCCCCGAGCTGGACCCGGGCCTCCTGGTGGATCGGGCGGGGCTGGCGAAGATTGCGAACATTGCTGAGGACGACCTACCGGTCCCCGAGTACGAGGACCACAAGATGCCCGAGCCCCAGGCTCACGGCGCCAACGGGCCGTTGTGGTCGCAGCCCGTTGCCCGGGACTGGGCTGAACAGCATCGCCGCGACCACGGTCCCGGCGCTCTCCTCTCCGCCACCACCTCTTTCGATACCCCGCAGCCCCAGGGGCTCGTGGCCGACCACAACCGCCTCACCAAGGTCATCCACGGGGACGGGAAGCAGACCGAGGAAGCGGCCAAGACCCTCGCCTGGTGGCCCGCGGTCTCGCTCACGGTGGGAACCGACAGCCTCGTCCCCATGTCGGCGCTGCGCACGACGCTGATTGAGGCCGTGCTCTCCCATCTAGCCACAGGCGTCAAGAAGGGGAGGAGTGGAATCTGGCTCGGCACCCTCCGCCGTGACGTGGTCAAGGTCTTCGACTGGTACGTCCAGCGAAAGCCGGACCACACCGCGGGACTCCTGAGCGAGATCTGTCTGGACGCCCACACACGGCTGGACGTGGACCCGCAGACCGTGGGGCAACTCATCCGCCGATCCCTCCACCACGACAGCACGCTCGGCAAGGAGACCATCGACGCGCTTCTCGATATGGCCCTGCCGCCGTCCGCGAAATCCTCCGAGAGCTAGACAGGAGATCCCAGCCAGCGAGTGGTCCGACGCGGACCCGGTGGCCTCCAGGCCGCCGCACCGCTGGAAGGCGACCAGGAGCCGGACAGGTGCCGCGGCTGGTTCCGCCGGCGGACCTGACCGCACAAGCCCGCTGTGCGGTCGGCAGCCGCCAGGCCGCACAGCGGGACCGATCCCGAAGTCACCGCACCACCGGGCGGGACGGACGGGACCATCCGAGGGCACCAGCCCACCGCAGGCCCTACACAGGCTGCATGAGACGCAGCCGAGAAGAGACCGCACCCCAGGATCTGCCGGGCGACCTGTGGCACGCCCTGTCCGAGCTCCAGCACACCCATCCCGCCCCCGTGGGCCGCGTCGGGCCGCTCGCCCGCCCGGTCGGACTGCTGTCCTTCGCCGCAGCCACCGACACCGTCCTCGCGGCCCGCGTGCAGTTGTCCGGCGCGGAGACGATGCACGAACTGAACGAGACGCTCCGTGCGATCACCGGGGGCATGCACGCCCACTTCACCGGCCCCGGCGTCGCGCTGGAGGTCACGCTCGGCAGACGGCAGGAACTCCCGATCCACGAGGCCCACACTGCGGGCCTCACCCGGCTCTTCCGCCACGCCGCCGGCACCATCGGTGCCCGCAACACGCCGGGAGGCGGCCGGTGCTTCCACTGCGACGGGACCGGGCTCGCCCGACCGCTGTGGGAGCCGGCGGCCGGGCAAGCCTGAGCCAGCCGCCGGAGAGCTCGCCCGTTCGAGGGAACCGGCGGCTCGTGGCTTCGGCCGGTGCTGCCGTGCCGGTTAGCATCCTGCCCGGCTAGTGGCGTACTGCCGATCACCGCCCGCTTCCGGAGCCACGCCGCCGGATGCGGAGGTCAAGGTCCTGCGGGGCCCGCTCCCAACCGTTCTGCGTTCCGTCGTGTCCACGGCAGTCGTACGAGCCGGTGCCGGGGGCGTGGCCCGGTCCGGCCAAGGAGTACGTCATGCCGAAGAACCAGTCCACCGCCGCGCAGACCGCCCGCCGGGCGAGCCGGAGCGGGGGCAAGTACACCGAGGCCCTGCGCCGCGCGACGACCAGCGAGGCGCCGCGCACGCCGCACGTCCTGCGGTTTCTGGCTGAGCACGCGGGCAACCTCTACCACCTGGTCGGCGGGATCGCGGCGGCCTGGGCACACAGCGGACAGCGGGTCCTGCTCCTCGAGGAAGCCGAGGACTACTGGCGCTGGACCATGAGCGGCGTGTTCGAGCGCCGCCCTCGGAACCGCCGCAAGAAGGAGACCGAGCCGGCCGCCCCGCCGGAGCCGACCACCAGCACGCTGTGGGCCTCGCCTGACGGCCCCGGCGTCCTGGTGCACCACACCTGCATGTGGGAGGTGCGCCACCCCTCGCGGGAGAGTGACCGCGGCTTGCCCCGCACGGACCGCAGCCCGCTCGCCGATGCGGTGGTCGGCGCCCTCGACGCCTACGACGTGATCCTCCTCCTGCCGAAATCAGCGTGGAGCTACCCGGACCGGGAGAACGCGACGGCGCACGTGGTCCTGGGTGAGATCAACGTCTTCCCGGACGCCGACTGCAGGACCGCGCTCCCCGGGCCCGGAGGCGAGGAAAAGGGCGTTCCCCTGAGTCCCGAGCAGAGCGCGGCAGTTCTGCGGGAGCGCTGCCTGGGCTTCCTCTTCGGCTTCCCCAGCCTGCCCATCCGGCTGGACGGGGTGATCTGGCAGTCGAACGGCGAGCTGCCGGTCGACGCGGACTACCTGGCGGGCATCGACCGGGACATGAATCGCGCCGGACTGCGCCCCCTGGGCTGGACGCTCTGCGAACGGTGGCCCGACCAGCACAGGCAACTCCCCCTGGACCAGATGAAGGACCCCAGCTTCGTCCAGCGGTACCAGCCCGTCGCGGAGCGCCTGCGCATGGCGCTGGACAGCCGCCCCGCCGGCAGGAACTGACCTGCGCGGGCTGACCCGCGCGGCGACCCGTGGGTCAGCCCCGACGTTCTCGGTCCTCTTGACCGGCTCTCCGCCCGTGCGGGACGGTCGGTGCGCGCAACTATGCGCAACCGACTCGACACGGGAGTACGCGATGACGTTACGGTTCGTCGGGATCGACCCGAATACCGGAGGCGAGGGATCGCCCACGGTGTGGGTGGAAGAAGAGAGCGCGGACCTGATTCTCCAGGGTGAGGAGGCCGACGAACTCCTCAAGACCGAGGTCGGCTCCACCCAGTGGGTGCCGGGCCACAAGACGGGGATCCCGCCGCACGAGCGGGTGATCCGGATTCCGGCCCGCATGGTGTCGATTCTGAGGGAGGCGTGCGATGCCGCTGAACGCGCAGCAGCTGAACACCGCGACGTTCGCTGAGCTGCTCGCCGACACCCACCGCACAGCGGTCCACCTGGAGATGCGCGACGTCTACGCGGTCGGCGACGAAGCCGAGGACTTTGAGACCTTCCTGCGCACCGGCACGCCGAACCTGGACCCGGCCCGCTCGTTCTGGCCGCAGTGGATGCCGCTCGTCAAGGACGCGGTCGCCCGCGGTGTGGTGATGCGCCGCGCGCGGATCGTCTCCGAGCCGGTTACCGACTACATCCGCTACGAGCACGCCATCACCCCGCTCAACCTCCAGGCCGGGGAAGACGTGCGCTGGCTCCCCCGCCGCCATGCTTCCGACATCGCGCTGCCTGGTAACGACTTCTGGCTCCTGGACGGCCGCATCGTGCAGTTCCACCACTTCACCGGAACCGGCGACTGGGCACCGGACGGCAAGGAACGCACCACCGACCCGGCCGCCGTCGCGCTGTGCGCTACCGCGTTCGAGGCGGTGTGGGAGCGCGGCATCCCGCACGAGAAGTACACCGTCCAGGCCCTCTGAGCAGCCCGTGCCCGTCTCCCCGTCGTCCAGCGCCCAAGCGGCCCGCGAGGCGCTCGCCGTGCGGTTGCAGCACCTGCGCAAGGACGCCGGCCTCACCGGGAAGGAACTGTCCGCCCGGTGCGGCTGGCATCCTGCCAAGACCACCCGCATCCAGAAGGGCGACGCCGCGCCCTCCGACAGCGACATCCGCACCTGGTGCGCGGCGTGCGGCGCCGACGACCAGGCCGACGACCTCATCGCCACCGCCCGCGCGGTCGACTCCATGTATCTGGAGTGGCGCCGCCTGCACCGCACGGGCATGCGCAAGGTCCAGCAGGACTGGAACACCCTGCACGAGCGCACCCGCGTCTGCCGGGTCTACGTCTCCAACGTCCCGGCCGGGTTCTTCCAGACGCCGGCGTTCGCCACGGCCCTGATGGAGCAGATCACCGCCTTCCAGGGCACCCCGAACGACGTCGCCGAAGCGGTCGCCGCCCGCATCGCCCGCTCCCGGTTCCTCTACGAGGGCGGCCACCGTTACGTCGTGCTCATGGAGGAGTCCGTCCTGCGCTTCCGCACCGCCGACCCGGAGGCGATGCGGGGGCAGCTGCGTCACCTCCTGGCCGTGATGCCGCTCGCCTCCGTCTCGCTCGGGATCATCCCGTTCACCGCGCAGCGCACCGTGTGGCCACTGGAGGCGTTCTACGTCCACGACGACACCATGGCCGTGGTGGAGACGCTGACGGCGGAGATCAAAGTGACGCAGCCCCGCGAGCTCGCCGACTACTTGAAGGCGTTCGCCGGCCTCGCGGAGATGGCCGTGTACGGCGACGCCGCCCGCGCCCTCATCCAGGCCGCGATCGACGCCCTGGAGTGAAGTCCCGCAATTCTCCGCAACTTCGTTGGGAGCGCGGACCGTAGGTGCGTAGCGTCGACGGCACCGACGGACCACCAGCCGGAGAGGCGGGGCCTCATGCGCGCACACACCGACAGCACCGCCCCGGAGGGCCGCGGCCTCCAGTCGCCCGCCTACGGCGTCCCCTCCCCGGCCCTGCTCGCCCGCGCGGACGGCGGCTTCGCCCGGTTCCTCGGCCAGCACGACGAGGGCCAGGGCGACGGAGCCGACGACGGCGAGGACCCCCAGCGGTGACCGCCGGCCACCCGCACACGACGCTCTCGGCAGCGAGGCCCGCCATGCACACCAGCTCCCACACGGTCCTGTACGACCCCGACGGCCTGATCGAAGCCGGGCTCCCGCTCGATCGCGAACCGTACGAGTGCCTCGTCAAGGCCGTCCTCGCGTGGACCGGCGAGGACACCCTCACCACCCGCGACTTGGAGCAGATCGCCCTCCAGCTGACCGGCCACGCCCGCGCGGTCGCCTCCGACGTCCGCCGCCGCGCCGACCAGCTACCCAAGGACAGCGGCCCCAAGGCGCTCGCCGACGTCGTCCTGCGCGAGGCAGAAGGCCGGCTGTCCACGACGATCGAGGGCACCGTGCGCTGCGTCCAGAACCGCGCCCGCCTAGTCCGCGCCCTCTACGAACGCCTGGACCGCCTGGACGCCGCGGTCACTCAGGCCGTGTGAGTCGCCCCCTCCGCTACGCCAGGACGGCGGACACGCTCTCCAACACGGCGCGCTGTCGCGGGTCGATGGGCACGTCGGCCTGGCGCAGGGAGCGCAGCGTCGTGCCGTTGACGCACAGCCTGCACAGGCCGATCACCGGGAGCGGCCCGGCGCCGATGAGCGTGCCGGAAGAGGAGCTCTCGTAGACGGGGCGGTAGCAGCCGGGGCACGGAGTGCTCTCCTCGGGCTCGTCGGCCGGCGGCGCGTCCGGGCCCAGGAGCGAGACGATCCGGCGCAGGTTCTGACCGGCCTCGGCCCACAGCGCCATCGGCCGCTCAGCACGCCGCTCGAAGACGATGGCACCCTCGGGGCCGTCCTCGGTGCGGATCCGGCCCAGGGTGCCGACGCCTTCCTCGGGATGGTTCGGGATGAACATCAGCACCCGCTCGTACCCGGGCCCCTTTTCCGCGACCATGCCGTGCGGCTGCCCGGAGGCGAGCGCCGTCCCCAGCTCGGTCAGCCCCTGGCCGTCGTCGTCGTTGCGGATCCGCAGCGGCCACCCGGCCAGCACGCCGTCGACCTCGGCCGGGGCGCTGGTGATCAGGATGCCGTTGCCGGACTGCCTCACGTCCAGGTGCTGCATGCCAGCGGTGGAGTGGAAAGCGGTGCCGAACCACTCCGTGGCCGACTCACCCGTGACCGGCTGCTCGCTCCCACCGCGCGAGCGGCGCGGCTTGTGCTGCTTATGACGTCCCATGATGTGCCTCGCAGAAGTGGCCCCGTGCACGGGCCGAATGGTCCGCTCAACCCACAACCGAAAGCCCGACCGCCCGGGTACGTCCAGAGAGCCGGCGTTCATCCATCCGGCCCACGGCGACTGCAACACCCCCGTGCAACAGCAGAGGTGCAACAGAGCCGTGTTGCACCCCTGATCTGCGGAAACACCCGATCTGAGCTGGGCTGGGGGAGCGCGTTGCACTCTCGGAACAGCACCGGACCCCGGGCCTCCAAGAAGCCCGGGGTCCGGTCACGGCGCTGGGAGCGGTCAGGGGCTGTCCGGGGCGGCCTGGGGGATCGTCACCGGCTTCGCCCAGTCCATGCCCAGCTTCGCGAGGGCGGCGAGCTGGTCGGCATCCAGCCGGTCCCTCCTCGATTTCGTGTTCGAAATCCATACGCCCAGCTTCACGGTCACCGGCTCTGCCTCGCCGTCGACCGTGATCTCTTCGCTGTGGCCGCGCGGCACCGGCCGGTCCGCGCCTTCCCGCTCCACCCACTGGGTGAGGGCCGCCAGGCCCCGCTGGAACGCCTGCTGCGCCTTGCTCGGGTCCTTCGTCGCACGCGCGACTGCCGGGGCGGGAGACGGGGCCTCAGCGGGCTGCACGCCCAGCTTCGACAGCCGCTCCTGCTGCTCGGTCGACAGCTGCGCCCAGGTGCCCGGGTTCTTCTGCCGCTCCAGCCACTTGCCCAGGTCATCGCCCTCGAACAGCACCCCGGGTTCGATGGCCGGCAGGACGCCGTCGGCGTCGACCAGGTCCGCGAGCACTCGGTAGTGCCGCTGCCAGTCCAGCGGCCAGGGGCAGTTCCAGTCCTCATCGACCGCGGCCAGCTGCTTCGCGCGCTCCACCGCCCGCACCGGGTCCTTACCCAGGCCGCCCTTCCGGCGCAGGTTGGCCATGTGCTGGCCGACCGGCACCATCGCCTCGCCCTCGCCCCACACCGCGTCCTGACGCGGCGCGAGGTGCCCCATGGCCCGCCGGTAGGACCGCAGCGCGGCGAGCTTGTTCTCCCACGCCTCCTCACCCGGCTCCCACACCATCCCAGCCTCCGGCGCGTCCAGCAGCGTCTTGCGCCGCTCCTCCAACTCACCCGCCCGCAGCGCCTTCCTCTGCTGGTGGACCCATCGGCCAAGCGGAAAGTCCTTCGTGACCCCCACTTCGACCTCGATGTCGTAGGGCACGGCGTAGAGGCCAGTGATCTCGTTCTCCTTCCGCCAGCGCAGCAGGGCCTGGTAGCCCTCCAGCCACACCAGGGACTCCGGCCGGTACACCCGCGTCCGCAGGAAGGCCGCGATCGTGGCGGCGTCGCGCGGGCTGGAGAAGTGCAGCAGCGCCGCCTCGGCGGCGGCGTCGGTGTCGTCCTGCTCCTGATCCTCGCCGTCGCCCGCGCCGCCGGCCCCGACGATCCGCCCGTCATCGTCGCGCCGGACGTGGACCTTGCGCTTCCCGCTGGTGAGGGCGCGGGAGGCGAGCTGCTCGACGAGTCGTTCATCATGACTGCGGAGGCCCTGGAGGACCGCTACAAGGGGGCGAAACGAGGCGCTGGCGACCATGTCGGTCGGGTCCTCGTTCGGCTCCAGAAAGACCGGCACGATGATCCTGGCGACCTTCGTGCTGCCGTCCTTGTTGAGCCGGAGCGCGCGGCCGATGTTCTGCACGATCTCCACCTGCGAGCCGCGGGTGTCCGCGAAGCAGACGGCCTCGACTCCCCGCTCGCCGGTGATGTCCACGCCCTCCCCGAGCACGCGAACGCTCGCGAGGAACGCCCGGTGCACGCGCCGGTTGTTCGCGTCGATGCCGTTGGCGAACTGCCGCAGCACCTCACGCCGCTCGGACACGAGGTGGTCGCCGCACAGCCACGCCGACCACACCCGGTCCGGCGGGACGTGACGGCCGGCCTCCAGCTCGTAGAACTCCGCGTCGATCGACGATTTCGGCAGCTTCTCCGCCTTCGCCAGGTCCTCATCCGAGGCATCGTTCACGTACAGCTCGGCCGCCGTCTCGGGCAGCTTCTCCGCGAACGCGGCCGCTTCCTCAACCTTCTGGTGGAACGTCATGACCGTGCGCAGATTCCGGGCGGCGGCGTGCTCCAGGAGCGCGGTCTGCAACAGGGCAAGACGCCGGCCGCGCCGCGCCTCCTCCGACTCCCCGAGAACCGGCGAGGGATCGCGGATCTCCAGCACGTCGATCTCAAATCCCGCAAGGATTTCGCGCTCGATCGCCTCGCTCAGACCGAGCTCCGCGAGCCACGCGCCGTAGGTGCCCTCCGGGTCATCGGCCATGGTCGCGAGTTCCGCCTCCTGGCCCTCCGCGCCCTTCTGGGGCCGGGCCGCGGCGAGGATGCGCGGGGTCGCGGTCAGGTAGAGCCGGAAGTCCGCCGGGATGCGGGCGTTGTCGTGGATCGCCGCCCACGGCCGACCAAGATCACCGGCAGTTCCGTGGGCCTCATCAACGATCGCGAGGTCGAAGCCCGCCATCTGCTGGCCGTAGAGCCGCTCTCCGCCCGCCAGAGCGGCCTCCAGCGGCCCGCGAACCTTCCGCTGGCCCTCGGGTGCGTCGATGTCCTCGCGGTCCACCAGGGAGGCGTACGTGGCGAAGACGACGACCGGCCCGGACCCGGCCCACACGGCGAGCTGGATCGGGTTGGTGGTGGTGCGTACCCCCAGCGAGTTCAGGACCGCGTCGTTCTCCAGTGAGCACACCGCGACCATCGGCGCCCGGTGGCCCACCAGGCGCCACGCCTGGGCGGTCTGCGCGAGCAGGTCCAGGGTCGGGACGGTCACGAGGATCCGGCCGTTCGCGAACGACTCCAGCGCGCACGCGGCGGCTGTGATCGTCTTGCCCGATCCGGTCGCGGACACGATCGTGCCCCGGGCACCCTGCGGGGGCACAGATGACCTTGCAGGAAATCCCACCCACTTCCGAAACGCCGACCGCTGATCTACCTGGTGTTCCTTGAGCTGAATCGCTGACATTTCCACGCCTCCCCGATGCCTAATTCCTGCGATTTTTCAGACGGCCGCGTGCGGCGTGCAGGCCGCTCCGGCGTCGCTCCAGATCGCCCCGCCCGCGAGATGCCAGCCGCCGGGCGTCCCGTCCGACTTCCCGCGCTTGAACCCCGGCAGGTCGTCCGGGTCGTAGTGCCCGGCCTCGCGCGTGCAGAGGATGACGTCACCACTGGACATCTCCACCGTCCGCGCCGTGCACAGACCGCCGGCCTCGCCCAGCGCCTCCAGCACCCGGCGCCGCGCCGTGGTGTTCGGGTGCGTGCGCGGCAGCACGGTCTTCCGGACGTACGCCTCCAGCCGCACCAGGTCGGCCCGTTCACGCTGCCTGATGTCCGCGATATGTACGGCCAGCTCAGCAGCCCCGGCCGACCGTCCGCCGCGCCGCATCCAGTCCCGGTCCGCGATGCCCACCAGGGCCTCGCTCACGGCCATCACGCCTTCGTCCCAGCCGTCCGCGAACAGCGCGCCCCGAGAAGCCGGCGCCATCCCGTCCAGCTCGACTACCTCGCTCTGCGCCCCGGCGACCGCACCGGCCTCCAGCGCGGCCACCAGGTCGTCCGCCTCGCTCGCAGGCACGCCCTGGGCGGCCAGGAGCGCGAACAGCCTCAACCGGGCGTTGGTGCCCGCCGTCTGATACTGACTCACCCGGCGTACAGAATCGCTGCTCAGCGCGGGATCGGGCCCGGTAGATTCGTGGTGACCGGTCATCTGCGGCCGTGCCTCTCGGAATTGAGGGAGGTTCTCGGGTGGTTGGGGGGTGTCCCGTGTTTCCGCCAACGGTACATGCTGCATCTACCGGATGCACGCGGTACACTAGAACCCACACGAACGAGCGACCCCCACCCCTCGTACCCAGCCCGGCCCGCGCAGCGGGCCCCAACGGTTCTGGAGGCGCAGCCGGAAGGACCGTCAGGCGGGGGAGCGCAGCGGACCCGCCGGGAGCGCCCCGCGCTCCCCCAACTCCCCTACTGGAGGCCCCACTAGCCGCACCGTCAGACCCGAGTGGCCCGGCCGCGCATCGCGCGGCCAGCCGGGCGCGCAGCGGCCGGCCCCACTGCCTCCTGGAGCGCAGCGGAAGGAGGCGCCCTCGCATCGCGAGGGCCAGCGGGAGCGCAGCGACCGCCCCCCTTGCACATCGCGCAGCGATGTGGTACCCGCTCCGCGG
>NZ_JAUSZW010000006.1:0-45356 GCF_030817975.1 Streptomyces sp. V4I23
CCCGCGGAGCGGGATATGCAGCGCTGGCGCGCTGCATAGGGAGCGGCTCCGCTGACGCTCCGCCAAATTCCCGCGCAAGCGCGGGAATTGAATTCCGCAAGCGGAATTTGACAGGACGTCAATTCGCGCAAGCGCGAATTGAGGGCACCCGCGCAAGCGCGGGTGCCGAGGCTGGCAGCAAGAGGAGGTGCATCACGCGCGGGACTGTGTAGCCACTGGGAATCCCAGCCACCACCCCTGCAACGGAGGTGATGGGTCGTCGGCTCGACAGGTGCCGGCCCTACCGCAGTGACGGGCTCCACTGCACTCCACCCTAAACCCCTCCTCAACTCGCAAGACCCGTACGACCAAGCTCAACAATGCTCCACCAGCATACAGGACAACCGGCCACTACGAAGTGAGAATCAGCCATGTATCACCCTGAGGGCGGAAGTTGGCGCAAGGATGATGCATCACGGTGATGCACTGTGTAGAGTCTGGGAAAGGACATCACACCCCCGGGACGCAGCCACCGCGCCGGGATTCCCTTTCTGATTACGCGCCACATTCCGCGAGAAGGAGAACACGGCGCATGGCCGTGAAGCTGCGTGACCACCAGATCGAAGCCGTTGCCGCCATTGTGCGCGGTCTCGATATCCCGCCGGGCGGTATTCCCTGGAATGGCTTGCGCGGGCAGGTGCACGCCGCGTGCGGCACCGGAAAGACGATTATTGCTGCCGCATCGGCTAAGCGGCTTGTGCCGAAGGGGCGCATTCTCGTTTTGGTGCCGACGCTGGATCTCCTGGCGCAGACGGTGAAGGCGTGGCACGAGGCCGGGCACAAGGGGCCGGCGGTTGCCGTGTGCTCGCTCCAGGACGACCCGGAGCTGTGGAACCTGAAGGTGCGCTCCACCACGAACCCCGTGCAGCTGGCGCTGTGGCACGGCCAGGGGCCCGTCACCATCTACGCGACGTACGCGTCGCTGGGCGTGCTGGCGGAGGCTTTCGAGGGCGTCTACGGCCAGCAGCTGGCCCCGATGGACCTCGCCGTGGTCGATGAGGCGCACCGGACAAGTGGCTCCATGGGTAAGGCGTGGGCGGACATCCACGACCAGACCGTCATCCCGGCGCACCGTCGCCTGTATCTGACGGCGACGCCGCGGATCTGGCAGGAGCGGCCCAACTGGGAGGTTGCCGAGGGGGTGCGGGATCCGCTGCCGCGCGAGATGGCGGCCTCGATGGACGACGAGAAGGTCTTCGGGCCCGTCCTGTACAAGCTCAGCCTGGCGTCGGCCGTTTCGCGCGGTCTGCTGGCGCGGTACCAGATCATCGTGCTGGAGCTCCAGGACCCGGTCGTCACCCCGGAGAAGCTGATGGGTGAGGAGCGGCGCAGCGAGGAAGTGCGCGGGCAGCGGCTGGGAGCCTTGCAGGCCGCGCTCCTGCACACGATGCAGCAGCACAACCTTCAGACCTGCATCACCTTCCACCATCGGACGATGGAGGCACAGGCGTATGCGGAGGGCCTGGAGCGTGTGGCCGCGAAGCTGCACGCCGATCAGCCGGAGAAGTACCCGGCGAAGATCTGGGCGGACTGGCTGTGCGGGGAGCACGTCCCGGAGCGCCGGCGCGGCGTGTTGGGTGAGTTCGGCTCCACCGCCTGGCGTGCGGTGCTGTCGAACTGTCGTGTCCTGGGTGAGGGCGTCGATATCAGGGCCGTGGACAGTGTGGCCCTGTTGGACCCCAAGGGGGCGCCTCACGACATCGTGCAGGCCATCGGACGTGCTTTGCGGCAGAAGCCGGGGCAGGGGAAATTGGCTTCTTTGATCGTGCCGGTTTTTCTCCAGCCGGGAGAGAAGCCGGAAGACATGTTCACCTCGGCATCGTATCGGCCTTTGGTGAAGGTACTCGAAGGTCTTCGGGCTCATGATGAAGAGGCCGTGGAATTGCTAGCGATTCCACAGGAGCCGCAGAAGGATGTGGCGCAGCCGTCCGTGAACATCGGTCCGGCGCCCGAGGAAGGTGAGGAAGAATCTCGTCTGTTGCTCCGTTTCGCGGTTCCGCGTGACCCAGTGATGGTCGCGGACTGGGTCAGCTTCAATGTGATCGACACGGAGAAGCAGGACTGGGCGCGCGGCTGGGCGGCGCTGAAGAAATTCACGGAGCGCGAGCAGCATGCCAGAGTCCCATATGGTCACAAAGAGGGCGCATACCCTCTTGGGTCATGGGTGGCGGAACAGCGACGGGCCTACGGCGCGGGGCAGATGAGCGGCCTGCGCGCCCGGCGACTGGAGAAGCTCGGCATGGTCTGGTCCCTGGCCGATGAGCGGTTCCAGGAGAACCTGGAGGCCGCGAAGGCGTACTACGACCAGCACTGGACCCTCTGTGCTCCGAGGTCCGCAGTGGCCCTGTCCAGACCGGTAGGACAGTGGTTGAGCAATTTGCGCCGCGCGGGTGCGCTGGACGGCCACCCCGAGTGGGAGACAGCGCTCAAGGAGGTCGACGAGGACTGGAACCCGTCGTGGCCGGCCGACTGGCAGCGGCACTACGCCGCACTGCGCGAGCTGGTGGCCGAGGAAGAGGGCCAGGCGGAAGTCCTGCCTGGCGTCACGGTCCACGGCATGGACATCGGCAAGTGGCTGGCACGGCAGCGGACGCCGAAGGTCTGGCAGGCCCTGACCGACGGACAGCGCGAGCGCCTGGAGCAGCTCGGCATCACACCGCTCGCCTCGGCGCCGGAGGAGCCGACAAGGGCTTCCACGCCGTTCGAGCGGGGCGTGGCGGCCCTCGCGCAGTACAGAGCCCGCACAGGCTCTGTGAATGTCCCCAGGGCCCATGTAGAGCTATTGGAGGACGGGGCCGAGGTCCGGCTTGGAGTGTGGATCATGAACCAGAAGACCCGCAGGGCGAAGCTCGCCACCGACAAGCTCTCTGCACTCGCCGCGCTAGGGCTGGAATGGGCCCTGGAAGGCTAAGGAACGGGATAAGTTTGTGGCTAAGCAATGCTTGCCTGGAGTGAGGGTGCAGGGTCATGGCCTCTGAGGAAGAGCTGTTCGCGTCCGTCGACGCTCTGTTGAACGAGGAGCCGCGCCTCCCGCCTCCGGCGGAGCGTGCCCGGCTGCGTGAGGCCGCCGGTATCACCCAGGCCCGCCTCGCCACCGCGTTGAAGACCACGACTCAGTCAGTGAAGAACTGGGAGAACGGCCGTAGCGAGCCGAAGTCGCCGCGCCTGGACGCCTACCAGCGGCTGCTGAACGGATGGGCGGCGAAGTACCCTGCCCCCGGCGCAGCTCCGACAGCCTCGGTTGCCGCATGGGCTCCCGCGGCGTCTACCGAACCGGCCGCGTCCAGGGTGGAGACGGCAGATGCCCCCCAGGCTCCCGCCGTTGCGGCTGCGGCGCCGGCGCGCCCCGCCATCCAGCCCGCTGCGACATCGCGGCGTCCGGCCATGAAGAAGGCGGCGCAGCCCGCAGCCGACCCACGCTTCCCGCACGGGCCCCTCGCGGTCCTGGACGGTGACGGCTGCGCGTACGGCGTGGACGGGATCGTGCTGGACTGCCCGGCGAGCACCGTGGTGGAGCTGGTGGAGTGGACGCTGCGCGAGTCCGGCCTCGGAGCGCCGAAGCTGAACCGCTACGGCAAGGACAGTGATCCGCTGATCGTGCTCACTGCCGCGGCTGCCGTGAAGCTCGGGCTGCCCGAGCGCCTGGAAGGCCACGAGCAGCGCCGCTCCCTGCGCCTGCCGGAGGATCACCCGGTGGTCAAGCAGGTGGTGAAGGCGAAGTGGCGGCTCACCCAGCGCGGGTTCGGCCCGTGGGCGAGGATCTACCGCAAGGCGCAGGGCCGCGACCGGCAGTGCGTGCAGCTCGCGATCCTGTCCTGGGACGCCCTCGATGAGCGGTCCTGGCCCGGCGTCTCGGAGATGGAGCCGGCCGACATCGCCCGCGTCCTGGGCGTGTATGCCCAGCGAGTCATCACCCCGCGCGGCTCCACGGCCGTGTCCGGCCTGGAGCTGATGACGGCGCTACGGCCGCCCACGCGTGCGGTGCGCGACGAGGCGAGCGGGAACTGGGTGCCCGGCCACAACCCCGGCTCGCTGGGCACGGAGCCGATGGACCCGGCGCCGCCGGAGGCCACCCCCGAGCACCCGGTCGTCGTGACCTCCGGCTGGACGGGCGGGTTCCTCAACGAAGAGGCGTACCAGTGGGTGCGGCCGGTGGACCTGCTCACCGATGAGGAGTGCACCCTGCCCTTCGCAGTCGGCCTGGACCTCAACACCGCCTTCCTCGCCGCAGCGGCCCGCCTGGTCGTCGGCCTGTCCGCCCCCGACCACTTCGTGGGCCCGAAGTTCAACCCGAAGATCCCCGGCTCCTGGCTGGTCGACCTGTCCCACATCGAGCTGGACCCGCGCCTGCCCTCGCCCTTCACTCCGGACGGCACCCGGCCCACGGAACCTGCCTGGTACCAGACACACACCGTCGCCTACGCCCAGGAACTCGGCTACAACGTCCAGCCCCTCGAGGCGTACCTGCGCCGGGAGACCGGCGCGTACCTGGACCCGTGGCACGACCGCCTCAAGACCGCCTACGTCGACACCCTCGCCGACCTCGGCGTCACCAAGGACCTGACCGACGCGGAGTTCCTGGCGGCGATGGAGCGGCACAAGGAGGTCGACCCCGCCCTGGCCGCCGTACTGGCCGCCATCAAGGCCACGGTGAAGGGCGGCATCGGCAAGCTCCGCGAGCGCCCGCAGGGCAAGAAGTACAAGGAGGGCGAGCGGTGGCCGGCCCTTCAGCGGCCGACCTGGCGCCCCGACATCCGCGCCGCCGTCATCGCCAAGGCCCGCATCAACATGCACCGCAAACTGCGCAACATGGCCACGATGACGGGCCTGTATCCGCTCGCCGTGCTGTCCGACTGCGTCGTCTACCCCTCACCGGGCGCGAGCCCGTTGGACTTCCTCCCCTACGCCGCCTCCGGCAAGCCCCAGCCCGGCGCCTTCCGCCTCGGCCCCACACCTGGCCTGGCGAAGCTGGAGGGCGTCCAGTCGATGCTGTGGGCGGTCGACCTCATGGAACAGGGCTACAACCCGGCCCGCCACATCAAAGGCGGCGACGCCGTCCTGGACGAAGGCGAGTAGGCGCTGTGGGAGAGATCGACGACGCCATCGAACGCGCCGACCGGGAGGGCTTCACCCGCCAGCCGCCCAAGACCCTCCAGGCACGCATCAACTTCCTGATGAAGCAGCTCAGGACGACCAAAGCCGTTGCCCAGGAGATCGGGGTCAGCCAGCGGTCGGTGGAGCGCTACCGCAAGGGCGAACGCAAGCACCCGCCCCAGGCCATCGCCGAACGGATCGACGCGGCCGTACGGGCGCGTTGGCAGCCCCAGGTACGCAGACGCCGCCGGAAGCAGGCCGCCACCACCACGGGCATCACGGTGGAGACGAGGGCCAGGTTCGGCTACACCGCACCCATCGGCACCACCGACGACGGACGCTTCCGACGGCTCACCGTCCACCTGCCCCCCACCTACGCACAGCGCCTGTTCAACGCCCGTGACGCCGGAGCCAGCGACCAGCAGATGCGCCAGATCATCGCCGAAGGATTCAAAGACATCTACTTCCAAGACGGCGGAGCCCGCGCCCTGGGACTCTCCGACGTCACCCTCAACGACATCGACTACCTCGACCTCGACTACTGACCCGGCAGCGACCGGGAGCCCGGACCTGCTCGTTGAGCCGAAGCACGGTCGTTGTCACAAGCCACGGGATGGGTTGGGGAAACTGTTGCTGACCGCGGGTGCCTTTCGGGTGGCTCCCCTGCAGGGTGAGATGACCCTGTCGTTCCTGGGGCGGATCGCGGACAGGTACGGCCTGACGGTGCCGAGTCTGCTGTCGGCGGTTACCGAAGTGGCCGGCCAGCAGGGCGTCGCCGGGGCTCTACGGGGCGACAGTGAGGTGTTCTTGAACGCCTCGGCCCGGGACCGGGTCGCGGCGCTGTGTCGTGTGCCGCAGGTGGGCTTACACCGTGCGTTGCCGGCCTGGACGCGGGAGGAACCGCTGGGCCCCTCGAAGGAGAGGCCGACGGCGCGGCTCCACAACGGGGTCGAGACGGTTGCCGCCTGGGGTCCGGCATGCCCGGGCTGTGTGGCTGCGCGGACCGGTCGCATTGCACCAGCCCGGATGTACCTGGCGGCGCACCAGCGAGTCTGCCCACGCCACCGGTGCTGGCTGATGAGCGTGCCTGGCAGCGGGGGCCGCGTCGTCGGGCTGGCCGGATGCCCGGAGGTGGTCCAGGCGCAGGAGGATCACCGGAAGCTGCTGCGCCGCTCCCCCGCCGCTGCTTCGGCGTTCGAAGTTGCTGAGGCGGTCACCGCCTCGTGGTGGGCGCAGAAGTGGCCCGAGGAGCGCCTGTGGCCGATGCGGCTGGATGCGGCCATGCCCGCGGGCGAGGATCCGCAGCGGTGGCGGATCCTGGCGCGGGATCTGGTCACCTACCCAGAGACCGTCGCCCTCGCCACGCTTCTGGCCAGCCGGGCCTGGCGGCTCCGTGTCGCTGCTGACGGTGGTGGTCACCTGCCCTACCGGTTGGCTGATGTGCCCTGCGTGCCCAGCGAGCTGGGCCATCGCTTGCGGCGACCGTGGCTCACCGAGCGTCTGGCCGCCTGCACCCACGGACCGCTGTTTGCCTGGACGTACCAGTGCATCCGTACCAAGGGCGGCAGTGGAGACGCCGAACAGCGGCTGTGGCAGGTCCCCTTGGCGCTCCGGCCCCGGCCTCTCGCCGACGTTCTCGCGGGCTACCAGCGTCGGCAGACTGCAGGCACAGAGGGTCTGCCGGCTCAGAAGCGGCTGCGGGGCCACAGCGTGCACGCCGACGGGGCCTTCGCCGCCGGCCTGGCCCACGCGCGCACCTACGCCGCCCAGCACGGCCACCTCGCCACCCAACGCGACACCCGAGTCGGTTCCTTCGCCCTGGGGAAATGGGTGCACAACCAGCAGACCCACGCCCTGGCCCTGCCTGAAGAAAAGGCCGCCGACCTGAAGGAGGTGGACCCGTGGTGGAACATCCCCTGGTCGGTGAAGTGGCAGCGCTCCTACTACCGCGCCCGCGACCACGTCAGGCGCCACGGCCCCCTCAAGGCCGCCGACGGCTTTTCCGACACCCACGTGCTGACCGGGGAGTGGCTGTACCTGCAGTGCACCGACTACAGCTCACTCCACCCCGAACAGCGCCGTCTGCTGGCCGACATCGGCCTCACAGCCCAGGCCGCCGGCAGCGCACGCCCGCGCCGAACGAGCCGGACAGCGAGCATCGATAAGGCTCTTGCCCGTGCGCGCGCCTTCGTCGCCGAACACGGATGCCTGGCCCTGGCCACCAAGAACACCTCGTACCAGGGATTTCCGCTCGGGAAGTGGCTCACTGCCCAGCGTGTCCTCGCCCGCCGCCAGGACGAACCCGGCGCGCACCTTCAGGTGCTCGACGCGATCGACTTGTGGTGGAACCCGCCGTGGCCCTTGGCGTGGCAGCGCACCTGGCACCGGGTCCGCGCTCATGCCCGAGACCGGCACCAAGAGGCTGCAGAAGGGAGCTGGCCGGACGGCAGTGACGGCTGGGCCACGTGGCTGTCCGTACAGTGCACCGGCTACAAGCAGTTGCATCCGCTGCAGCAGCGTCTGCTGGAGGAGATCGGCATCACCGCCGAGACCGCCGCCGCTTGCCCCCACGAGATCATCGCCCAGCTCTGCGGTACGGGCCCCGGGCTGGCCCACGCGCGCACGTACGCCGCCGCACACGGCCACCTCGCCACGCCCCTGAAAGCTTGTCATGAGGGGTTTCCGCTGGGCCGGTGGCTGAGCGAACAGCGCCACCAGGCGCGGGAGCACCACCGCAGGACAGGCGGGACATGGCCGGTCAGCACGCTCCTCGCAGCGCTCGACACCTGGTGGAACCCGACCTGGTCCTTGGAGTGGCAACGCAATTGGAGGCGCGTACGCGAGCGGTCAGAGTCCGCGTCGGCAGCCGACGGCAGTGGTACCGGCAATCGGGTTCTTGTGAAGGAGTTGGCCGACTGGCTGAGGCGTCAGTGCACCGGCTACGGCACACTCCACCCCGAACAGCACCGCCTGCTGACCAAGATCGGTATCACCGCCGAAACAGCCCGAGCCGCCCAACCACCGGCTCCCCGCGCCGAGCCCGGTCTTCTGGACACCGCGCTCGCACAGGCTCGCGCCTACGCGGCCGAATACGGCCATATCGCCGCGCCCGCCAGCACCGTCCTCGACGGGTTCCCGCTGGGGGAATGGCTGGCCTGGCAACGACGACGCGCCCGTCAGGGCCGCCTCTCCCCCACCCGGGCCGAAGCCCTGACCATGATCGATCCGTGGTGGAATCCGCCCTGGCCCCTGCAATGGCAGCAGGCCTACCACCGCCTCCGAGCCACGAGCGCGGGCGGCGTGCCGACCACGAACGTCCCCCGAGGCCTGTGCCGCTGGGCCCGTGTCCAGCAGGAGTCCTGGAGGCATCTCCACCCCGGCCAGCAGGACCTCCTGACCGCCCTCGGCGTCACACCCCACGCTGCCGTAGGCGAACGGCCCGCCCCGGCCACACGCTCCTACCCCGTCAGCCCCGGACTCGACCACGCACGCGCCTACGCCGCCCGACACGGCCACCTCACCCCGGACAAGCACACCCGACAAGACGGCTTTCCCCTCGGCAGATGGCTGTGCCAGCAACGCCGCAAAGCCCGCGCCGGCACCCTCTCCACCACCACCGCAACCGCCCTCACCAGCCTGGACCCGTGGTGGAACCCACCCTGGCCCTACACCTGGCACCGCACCTGGCAGCAGTACCGCACCCTCGGCTCCGCAGGCGGGCCCGTCCCGGAGAGCTTGCGGCGCTGGGCGCACCGGCAGATCGCCCAGTGGGACCGGCTCCACCCGCATCAGCAGGCGCTGCTGACCACCGCCCGCATCACTACTGCTCCGTGACACTGACGGGGAGAGCACTTGACGCGTGTGGAGGTCCGGAGTCCGGTCGTCGGTGTAGCGGCGCTCGCCTCTGGGTGGGGCCCCCTCGCGGGGTGCATAGATTGGCTGTTCAACTGGCCTTCACCACTGCAGCGCTGTCCACCCATCTCGCCAGGATGCTGAAGGCGGCAAGCTGCTCCAGTGCCTCGTTCTCTTCCAATTCCTGATCCTCTTCGTGGGCGATGGGGTTGCGGATGGCCGCGTAGACGCCCCGCGCAAAGTTTCCGGCACCGTCGTGGCGATTTTTGAACGTATCGCCTCCGTCGTTTTCGCACAGGCGCAGGCGCGGGTGCCCTGGAGTGGGTGCATTGGTGGAGAAAGCATCGGAGAGGAGCTTGGCCTCTGAAGCGTCCCGCCGTTCGAGCTTCGCCTGGGCTTGGGCATTTACCGCCCTGGCAGCAGCGCCGACCGCCTCACGGAAGTGACCGCTGCTCCACAAGCCTTGCACGCTGCCCCAGACCCATGAATGCAGTGTGGATGCGTCAAGCTGGGGTGCGCCGCTGCCGAGATTCTCCTGTAGCTCCTGCTCAGCTTCCAGGAGGGCGATCGCGCGGTGCGCTGCCTCGCGATGGCGCCACATCGGTTGCCTCTTGGCCTCTTCCCATTCTGCGGATCGCCAGTCAGGCAGTACACGGTCCAAGATCTGCTCCACGATCTGGGCCGCAGCTTGTACTTCAGCCCTCGGGTGATCGAACTTGTAGCCCCAGAAACCAATGGTGTTCGGGGCGTCTGGCACGTACGTCACCTTGGCGGTAACGAGGAAGGCCTTCAACTTTTCGATCGCCCATTCCCTGTTCATCTGCGTCATGGCCCGATGCTGCCGCATGCCACTGACATTGCCTCACCTGCACCGAGACTCAGCGGCCTGCGGTCAAAGAGGGATCACCGGAGTCCTGACGGGACGGACGCGCCGTCATGACGGAGCACCGTTCACCCGTTCGGGTGGCGGATTCGGATCACGGCGTTCAACAGGCTTGGGTGCGCTTGGGTGTTGGGGATGGAGGGGCACGGGCACAGCAGGTTGGTGCGGCAGGCTGCCGCAGGGGGCAGCGGTGCGGGAGTCGAGGCCGCCTTCGCCACTGCTGCCGGACAGGCGACACAGCTGGCGTGGGATCAGGCGGCGATGTCGGTGCGGTTCGAGGACCTGGCGCCGGTATCCGCGTTTCCGGTCGTACCGGGCCGCCTGTGGGGGCCGGGCTGGTGGTGGTCAGCGACCACCGGACGGCACGTGGTGCACGGTTCGGCAGCGATGCTCATCCAGCTGATGATCCTGGACCGGGATCCGGACGTGACCGGCCTGTCCGCGCGCCCGGTACGGCTGCTGTGGCGGGACACGTCCGACGGGCGGGTGCGCTCGTGGGTGCCCCAGCTCTTCGCCCGGCACGCGGACGGCACCGGCCTGCTCGCCGACTGCCCCTCATGCCCGACCGCCGGTGGAGACAGGGCGCAGCGGGCGCGGATGGTCCTGGAGGCGGCGTGTACCCGCGTGGGCTGGTCTTACCGGCGCCTCGAGCCACCTCCAGCGGCGGTGGCGGCAAATCTGCGGTGGCTGGCCGGCTACCGCCACACTCGCAATCAGGGCCCGCCCGGGCTGCGGGCCGCGCTGACCGAAGCGTTCGCCGAACCCCGGCCGCTGGCCGAGGGGACAGCGGCGGTGGGCGATCCCTTGCAGGTGCTACCCGCCGCCTACCACGCGCTGTGGTGCGGGCATCTGACGACGCCTCTTGATGAGCCACTACACGAGCGGGCACTGATCTGCGCTGACGCAGAACGTGATGGGGCGCCGAAATGCAGCTGAGCACCGGCGGCAGCCAAGAGAAGGGGTGAGCACAGTGGGCGGCACACACGGTAAGAGCCAGCGACCGGTGATGGAGGTGGGCGCGCACGTCGCCTACCGGGGGCAGACCTGGCAGGTCGCCGCCCTGCAGGGCCAGCAGGTCTACCTGCTGCAGGAGAACGGCGCCGAAACAAGCCTGCTGCTGGGGCGGTTGTTCGCCGATCCGGGCTTTGACGTGGTGGGCGCGCGGACACCGGACGCGGTGCCGCAGTGGGGGCTGTTCGAGACCGTTCCGCTGGCGGCCCAGCAGCGTGCGCTGGCCTGGCTCCCCCATATCCGTGAGGTGGAGACCGGGTGGCCGCGCCCTGAGGGCGGCCGTGAGGGACAAACGATGCGGCCGGAGTACGACCCCGAGCGGTGGACTCTGGCGCAGCGGGACGCGGCCAAGGCGCAGGAACTGGCGGCGCTCGGCTTCGCCCGGGTGACGCGTACGACGGTGGAGCGGATGCGGCTCGCCTACCGCAAGCAGGGTCTGTGGGGGCTGGTCGACAAGCGCGCGGTACCGGCCCGTGGCCGTCATTCGACGGGGTATGCCGACGAGCGGGTCGTGGCCGCAGTGCTGGAGGCGCTGCGGCGTCAGCGGGGCCGGTCGAAGGGGACGGTAAAGGCGCTGCAGGTACTGGTCGGGCAGATCCTGGACGATACGCACGGACGCGGGGTGGTGGAGATGCCGTCACGGTCGACGTTCTACCGGCTGGTGAGTGTGCTGGCCGACCCAGCCGATCGTCCAGGACTTCCAGCGCGTACCGCCACCGCACCCGTCCGCGCCTCGTCGGCGCCGGTGGTGCTGCGGCCCGGGGAGCAGGTGCAGATCGACACCACCCGCCTGGACATCATGGCCGTCCTGGAGGACGGCAGCCTAGGCCGGCCGGAGCTGACGATCGCCGTCGACGTCGCCACCCGTTCCGTCCTGGCCGCCGTCCTGCGCCCGCACAGCACCAAAGCCGTCGACGCCGCACTGCTCTTGGCGGAGATGGCTGTTCCGCATCCTGCCCGGCCGGCCTGGCCCCAGTCGCTTCATCTGTCGCACGCGGAGGTGCCGTATCAGCGGATGCTGTCGCTGGACGAGCGGCTGGAGGGAGCAGCCGCACGGCCGGTGATCGTGCCCGAGACGATCGTCGTCGACCGCGGGAAGATCTACCTCTCGCAGGGCTTCGTCGCCGCCTGCGAGACACTCGGGGTGAGCGTGCAGCCCGCCCCTCCGAGACGGCCGCAGGCCAAGGCCGTGGTGGAGCGGACCTTCGGCTCGATCAACGACCTGTTCTGCCAGCACGTCGCCGGCCACACCGGCTCCACCCCCCAGCGCCGCGGCTCCGCGACGGAGGCCGAGGCGCGGTGGACGATCCCGCAGTTGCAGGACTTCCTCGATGAGTGGATCACCTGCGGCTGGCAGAACCGGCCTCACGACGGACTGCGCCACCCCGTCCTGCCCAAAACCGCCCTCACGCCGAACCAGATGTGGGCCGCGCTGATCACCATCAGCGGATATGTGCCGGTGCCGCTGAGCGGGGCCGACTACCTCGAACTGCTGCCCGTGCGCTGGCAGCCCATCACCGAACGCGGCATCCGCCTCGACTATCGCACCTACAACCACCCCGTCCTCGACCCCCACCGCAGCCAGCGCTCCCCCGTCGCGGCCAGGGACGGCAAATGGGAGGTCCACCACAACCCCCACGACGCCCGCCAGATCTTCGTCCGCCTCACCGACGGACAGCTCCACGAAATTCCGTGGATCCACCGTGACCACGTCCACCAGCCCTTCAACGACGCCATCTGGCGCCACATCCAGACCGAGGTCGAGCAACGCGGGGACCGCGAGCAGCACGAAGCCGCCCTCGCCGACGCCCTCGACCAACTCCTACGCCACACCCGCAGCCCCGCCGGGACCGAGCAGAAAACCCGCCGCCGGAGAGCCCCCCGCTCCGGAAGTACGGCAGCACAGTTGCCCGATCTGCCAGGCCAGCGGCGCCCACTCGACGCAGAGACCGCACCGGCCCCGGCACCGGACTGGAGCGAGAGCCTGGACGCCCTCATCAGCGTCGACGCGGCGGCCGAGACCGACATGAGCGAGCCGGAGGGCGAGAGCGTGCTGCCGGCCGAGGCAGGCGGATACGGGCTGTGGGACGCCGAAGCGGAGGCCGAGCAGTGGTGAACGCCCCGCCGGGCACAGGCGACACACCGGCCGGCAGGTCCCCGTCGACAGCGGACCGGTCTCCCGGCGCCTCGGCAAGCACCGACGGCGACGCCCCAGCGACGCGGACGCAGTCGGTGACCACCTGGGACGGCTTCCAGGCCTTCGCCACCACACCCATGGCGGCCCCTCCCCCACCCGGGACGCCGCCCCGCAGACTGGAGGAACGCCTGGCCTACCACTCGCGGTTCGTCACCGTACGCACCCCGGCCATCGACGCCCTCGCCAAGAACGTGCGCACGCTGATGATCCTCGGCCGCCACCAGACCGTCACCGCACGTCCGTCCCTGATCGTCACAGGCCCCGCCGGCGCCGGGAAAACCACCGCCCTGCTCCAGGTCGGACGCGCATGCCACCTCGCCCACACCCGACGCCACGGCGCTGCAGCGGCGGCCGGGCGGGTCCCGGTCGCCTACGTCCTGGTCCCGCCCGCCGCCAGCGCCAAGACCCTGGCCACCGAGTTCGCCCGCTACCTGGGCATCCCCGTCGCCGCCAGCATGTCCCAGGCGCAGATCACCAACGCCGTCTGCCACACCTACACGTCTGCCGGAGTCCAGCTGGTCATGATCGACGAGGTCCACCGGCTCAACCCCCGCACCACCACCGGCGCCCAGAGTGCCGACCTGATCAAAGACCTCACCGAACGCATCGGCGCGACCTTCGTCTACGCCGGTATCAACGTCACCACCACACCCCTGTTCACTGGGGTGCGCGGCGCCCAGCTCGCCGGACGCGCCTCCCTCATCGACTGCGCCGCCTTCCCCGCCCGCCTCGGCGACAGCGAACCCTTCCGCGACCTCGTCAAGGCGATGGAGGCCGCGCTCGACCTACGCCACCACCGGCCCGGGACCCTCCCCAAGCTGGCCCCGTACCTGCACGAGCGCACCGCCGGCCGCATCGGCAGCCTTGCCCGCCTCGTCCGCCAGGCCGCCATCACCGCCTTGGTCGACGGCACCGAACGCATCACCAAGACCACCCTCGAAGCGATCCGCCTCGATCACCTCGCTGAACAGCACTACCGGCCCTGCAGCCGGGATACCAGCACCCGGTGAGCCGGACAGACGTCGCGGCCCGTACCCGAGCCGCGACCGTCCACGCGCAGCCCAGCGTCGTCACCACAGAGGCGTGGCTGCGGACCCCGTCAGCAGCACCGGGCGTGTTCCGCGTACGGCCGCTACCCGCCGAAGCGACCGCCTCCTACACCCAACGCCTCGCCCTTACCTACCAGCTGACCTTGCCCCAGCTCCTCGACGGCGCCGGCATCACCCTGAACGGCCACGGCACGCTACCGACAGCTGAACTCCACCTCAGCCCCGCCGCCTGCCACCACCTCGCCGCCCTGGCCCGCATCCCACTGCCCCACCTGACACACGCCTTGCCCCGCCTCGCCCCCAACGACAACACCCACCACACCGCAGCCGCCGCACACTGGAAACGGCTCGAGGCCGCACAGCAGCCCGTTCTTGCCTGCACCCTGTGCACCCGCCACCGCAGCCACGACCCCACCGACACCGCCTGGGTTCACCGGCCGCCGCACCGGCTGGTGTGCCCACACCACCACCAAGCCGCCCCCGACCCACGACTCACCACCACCATCCGCACCTGGGCCGCGCCCGAACTCGCCACGGCGCACCACGCCCACCAGCGCCTCCTACGCCACCCCCGCGCAGCCACCGCCTGGACCACCGCGCACGCCATCACCACACGCTGGTACGACCACCAACAACACCTCACCCACCGCTGGCACACCCGCCTGGGCCAGCTCTGCGCGACCAACCCACACCTGACCACCACGGGCAGCGCCTCCTCCGCCCTGCTGACCCGCGACCTGGTGATCTATCCGGAAACCGTCGCCCTCGCCCGCTCGCTCGCCACCCTCCCGAGCCGGCCACACCACGACACCAACGACGCCCTCACCCTCATCGCCCACCGGATGAACCTCGACCGCCTGACCCCAAACGCGAACGACCCACTCCGCGTGTTCCTCACCCACACACGCCACTGACCAGCCAAAGCGAACTCCCAAGCCCCCAGAGAACGCAGCCGCCCTATAGACGCACCACTCCATCCACTGGAAACCCAAGATCGTTCCCACACAACTACCGGACAGCAGGCCAAGCGCCCGAACAAGCAAACCGAACACACCACCAGACCACACCAAGCACGCCTGAACGCAGCCGCTCCAGCCACCCCGAGTCCCACCCCCAAAGACGGGACACCAGACCCGAAGAACCAAACCCCCTGAAGATCAATGCTCCGTCACAGTTCTGGACCCACGCAAACCCCTACGGCTGGTTCGAGCTGGACATGAACTCCCACCTCGATCTCGCCGCCGCAGCGTCCATGGTGCCCGGCCCCGTACCCGCGCCCGTACGCAGAGGCCCGAACCGGCGGTAGAGGGTGCGGCCGGGTCGGCTTCCTGAAGACCCGCACCCCCGCTCGCCGCTGGCAGGAGGCCGTCACGCAGCACGGGCGTATTGTCCGGGTGACGTACGCTGCGGCTGGTGCGGGGCACGGCGTCGCCACTGGCCAGCTCGTCAAGACCGTTGAGGAAGAGCTCAGTCCCGTCGACGTGCTGGTGAATATCACCGGCGGCCCGCCTCCTCCCACAGCCGTCGCTGGCCAGCCTGCCCAACTGTGGTCGGAACAGTTTCAGGCCATGGTTCTTTCGGTTGTCGCCGTCACAGACCGGGTGCTACCTGGAATGTGCCAGTCCAGGTCGTAGCCGAAGGCTTCCGCCACGTTGTGCGTGGCATCCACGATGTCGGCCAGTTCGGCGTCGTTGAATGCCGGGCGGTAGTAATCGGGTAGCGAGAGCTTTTCCGTGTACTGGGCACGCGTGGCAGCGAAGTCGTCGTGGGACAGACCGGTGTGGGCCAGGATCCGGTCTATCGTCTCGGCGGGGTTGCCGCACAGGTCCTCGTACCGGACGACACAGACAGAGCGAGCCAGCTCCGGGTCGTCCTCGAGCTGGCTGAGCACGAAGCCATAGACGGACGCCCAATACAGCGCGCGACTGCGGGCGTTCCGTCCTTCCTGCCGACACTGCTGGATCTGCTGGATGACGGCGTCGTCGCCCACGTTCGCCGCCACCTCGCTCGGGCCGAAGGCGTGATGTCCGGTCAGCTGGATCGACTTCGCCTGGCGCGGGTCGTCGCGATGCAGATCGCGCCAGATGCGGTCCTGTTTCAGCAGTGATGCCACATGGTTGACCGGGTGGCGGACGTAGAGCAGGAAGCGGGCGTCGGGGAAGACCTGGCGTATGTAGCGCATGCGCGTGATACATCGGTCGTTCTTGGTGAGGTAGCGCGTGCGTTCGCGTACCAGCAGCAGTTTGCGTATGTGGTCCGCGTAGAACCGCTCGAACGGCTCGTTGGTGGTTTCGGTGTCGAGCACGCTGCGCCGCGTCTCGTCGTACAGGTGGCGGAAGTACCGCTCCCAGAGCATCTCTTCGACGCCTTCGGGACTGTCGCGGGTCACTTCGATGCGATCGCGGTGGACTCGCTGTGCCGGGGTGGTCATTGCCCGCACGGGGAGCTTGGGGAAGAGCCGGTTCCACAGCCACGGCAGGTAGGGCATCAGGAAGTCCGAGTACCGGTGGGTGGCGATGTCCGGGTGTTCGCTGAGCATCTGCAGCGAGACGGTCGTCCCGGACCGGGGCAGACCGCAGATGTAGGTGGGGCGGTCGATGGGGATCCGGGAGAGCCGGCGGCTCAGGAGTGCCGACTCGATCCGGCCGAGACCGACGAGAGCCGGGGCCGCGGCGGCGGTGCCGCGCACCAGACCGTAGAACCCGAGCGGCACGGAGAACTTCCTTGCATCACTGGAGGCTTTGGACACCTTGCCGCCTCACACCTTCTCGAAGAGGGCGCCGGAGACCGTCACCCCAGGGCCGAACGCCACGCTCAGGACCAGCGACCCCACGGGTACCGTGTCGGACTCCACGATCGCCTTCCAGATGTGAGGCACCGACGCCGACGCCATGTTGCCGTGCTCGTAGAGAACCTTGCGGCTCGGCGCGATCTGGCTCTCGTCGAGGCCGAGACCGTCACGGACTTGATCGAGAATGGCCGGGCCGCCCGGGTGAATCGCGAAGCCCATATCCACTCTCCGCTGGTGGAAGTCAACACCGGCCTCTTTGCACAGCGATCGCACGAACTCACTGATGGAGTCTCCAATCAGTTGCGGCGTCGCCTTGGCCAGGAACATGTCGAACTGGCGGGGGCCGGGCTTCAGGCTCATCTGCTGCAGCGACTCAGGGATGATGGACTCCTTCAGCGCCAGGAACTTCAGGCCCCTCTTGCCGCTCCCGGCGAGCGCGGCCTGCGAGAACGCCGTGTACTTGACGAATCCGTCGGCGAACAGGGTGCTCGTGACCAGCTTGTCGGGTTCCCGGGCCAGCAGGTTGAGGTGCACCGACAGGAACTCGGTATGGACAATATCCACGCGCTCCTTGCCGTGCGGCAGGCAGGCGTGCGACGAGCCGATGAGCCCGAGTGCGATGCGGATCGCGGGGAAGGCTCCGTAGCAGCCCATGTGGTAGGAGTGCGTGACCGTCGAGCCGAGCCAGCCGCGATCGGAGACGAATCGCTGGGCCGGGCTCGGCAGCAGATAGCCCGCACAGCTGACGTGGATGATGTCGTCAGGGGGCGGCAGCCCCGGCTCCTTGTAGCCGCGTTCGAACACCTCATAGGCCATGCGGTCGAACAGCGCCATGCGTTGGTCGAGCCCGTCTCCGGTGGGGTCGCTGAACAGCAGCTCGAAGTCGGCAGCCGAGCCGGGCGACACAAGGGGGCTCACCGGGGCCATGATGTTGACCGCACGCTGTGAGATGTGCTGAGCCGATACACCGTACCTGGTCATCAGGCCATGAATGTCGTCCCGGACGCGCTCGCGCTCGTCAGCAGAGGTGATGTTCTCAGCCTGATAGCGAGCGACGGCCATGGCCTCCGCCTGCCGCTGCCGGAGCACGTCCTGAGGAACAGGCGAACTCAGGAAAACTGGCTGGAAATCTGACAAGACAACTGAAACTGATGGATGCTTCCCTGCTGGCCCACGGGGAAGCCGCACGGCCTGTGTGCCATCGTCTGCGCGGGACCCAGTCAGCACCGTCATACGCAAGTCCTCTCCTCGGTGGCCGCCCCAACGAACCGGAGGTGCCCACACCGCCCGGCGTTGTGGACCGGGCACGTCAGTGCGCCGGCGAAGTTCTTCGCCTATCCAGTACGGGCATAATCTCCGGTTCTATTGAAGGATTGTTGAACGATAGTTGTTCCGTGGGGGAAGGTTGCAACAAGGAGGCGTCGCACCACGCTTCCCCGTGTGGCACGGAAACGATCTCTGGCGACGTGATAGAAGGGCGACCTTCCGACTCTTCGCGTGCAGTCACAGGGCGTGGAGAGCCGGAGCCTGGACGCGCCCGAGGTGTGGGTTCGGTCGCTTGGTTCAAGGGTGCGCATGGGACCGGCTGCCGTTGCCATCAGTGGACCTATCGCGATGGCCGCGCTCACGGGAGTCGCGGTCACGCAGATCAACGGCATCCTCTTCTTCGGGCCTCCGGCCGACGATCCGATGCGGGTCCGCGCTCTCGCCGGCGCCTGGTCCCTCATCAACGCTCTGCGAGTCGCCGCCACCGCCCTGACTGTGGCCGAGCTCGTCGGCATCTACACGGATGACCGGAGGGCCGCAGCTTGCGCGCCAGGTGATGTCGACGCCTAGCTCCGGTTACACACTCCAGCACCATCCGGCACCGCAGAGCCAGTGCACTGTGCCGCCACCCGCCTGGACGTCGCCGACCTCGCGCAACATGACCTGGAGGGAAACGGCGGATCTGGGCGATGGCTGCGTCGACCGCTTCGCGTCGGCGGGCTACTGCGCCACGGCCGTCAATGGTCCAGCGTGGTGGACCAGTCCCGGTGGAACGCGTCGCCGGCGTAGAGGGCAGCCTGGGCCTCGACGAGGTCACCGGCGAAGAGGATCTTGGTGCTTGGGCAGCCAGGCGACGATGTCGCCCTCGGTGTGGCCTCGGCCGACGTGCTCCAGCACGAGGTCGCCACAGTCACCGCCGGGGCCGATGGTGACCATGCCGCTGAAAGTCTGGCTTGGCCATGTCAGTCCCGGGATGGAGTCCGGCAGAGGAAGCCTTGAACGAAACAAAGGAGCATTGGTAGGATTGTTCAATAACCCCCAAGTTCTCGAATCGAACGTTTGGCCCGAGAGTGGGGGAAGGCCAGCGAGGTCGAGAGTGTGGAGCGTCAGGATCCGCAGCACTTCTCCAGGAGCGCCACCACTTACGGTCGCGGAGTGTCCGTAGGGTGGGTGGCTGTCTCGGGGCGGGAGGTGCCCACACGCGACGCCGGCTCTCGCTCTCCTCGGTCGCGAGCGTCGGCCACCCACCGGCCGCACACGAGGAGGGGGCGACCGGATCGGCCCCGCCCACACCTGGCGGCGTACGGCCCACGCGGGTCGCCACTCCCCTCATCTGCGGCCAGGACGGCGAGCTGTCACACAGGAAGCGAGCCCATACAGGCGTCAGCGGAGACGGTTCGCTGGCCGAACTGCGCTCTGGGTTTTGAACCGTATCGGCCGCGCACAGCCGGAACAGGTCAGATGAGTCGTAGTCCTGGTGATCGCGCCAAGGGGCGTCACGAAGAGCTCTCTTCCGACTCTTGTGCGGATATTGGGTGGTCAGATACCTTTTGCCTCAACTATCCGGCAGAACGCCGGACCCCCGGCCATGTCGTTGGGTGGGGTTCGGTCGGTCTCCTGCTCTGGCACCTCTGTGGCCGCTTCGCCACCAGGCGCACGGCCTGCGGAAGTTCCCGCTCTGCGACGTTTGAGCTGGGCCTGTAATGCCGTGAAGCCAAACCGAAGCGGCGCTCAGTCTGCCGCCCTGCGGGAAGCAAGGACCACATCATGGAGTACTCAACCCGGAAATCGAGCCCCTCAGGCAGACCACAACGCCCGAACCCGCAGTGGCCGGGCGCCGTGTGCCCACCGAACACTCCCGGCTTCCTGCAGTCGGCCAAGGCGTGGCTGTTCGACCTGGCCCCGGCCCGATGGCATTACGAAGAACTCCTGCACCGGCACCCAGTGGAGCTCGCCCGCCTGGTCAGATTGAGGCTGGAGGCCGACATCATGGCCATGCGGGCCGCCCTCCTGCCACACCCCTCGCCGAGCGCCGGCGACGCGGAGATCCTGGAGATCATGGAGATCTATCGGCATGAACGCGAGTGGGCCACTGGGATGCGCGAGCAGGTCAGGCAGGTCGAGACGGCCCTTGGTGAGACATGCGGACGTGCTCGGGGGAAGACCGCGAAGACGATGGCCACGCGGCACACAACGCTGCCTTCCCCGCGTCCCGCCTCCGGTTAGAGGAAGCAGTCCCGCCCGTCCCCCGTCCCCGTACGGGGCGGCGTAGCCTGCTCAGGTGGGACAACGGCCTGCTGCGCTCCCCCGCACCAGCTGCTGCAAGCGCGACCATCGTCGCCGTGTCCACCGCCAAGGGCGCGCTCCACAACCCCAGCGGCCTGGATGTGCAGTCCCTGCTCGCAGCCCGCGAGGAGCACGGCGACGACTTCGTGAACCGGCACCCCGAGGGAGCCGTCATCCCCCCGGGCCGGGAACTGACCGTCGACTGCGACATCCTGGTTCCCGCCGCCCTGCAGGATGTCATTAACGACGAGACCGCCCACCAGATCAAGGCCACACTCGTTACGGAAGGCGCGAATCTGCCCACTTCTCCGCAAGCACAGGAAATCCTCGCACAGCGCGGCATAGCTGTCCTACCCGACTTCGTCGCCAACGCGGGCGGCGTCGTTGCCGCCGCATTCGCCATGGACGCCCGATACTCTGGTTTCCGCCCCGAAACCCCCACCATCTTCCAGACGATCTCCAACCGACTGCGCGCCAATGCCGTCGCCGTCATGGAAGAGGCACTTGCTCACCGGCGGCGACGGACAAGTCGTAGTGGCCGCGCTCGAAACCGAAGTTGCCGGCCATTCCGCAGCAGCCGGACTCGAGGCTGTCGTTGTCGACACCCATGGCTTGCAGCAACGTGTTGTCGGCGCTGAAGCCGGAGGTGGCGTGCTGGTGGCAGTGCGTCGGGCTTCAAGGCGCGGTGGCTGCCAGTCGGGTACCTGCTGAACGAGGAGTTCGGCGAAGGTAACGGTCGCCCGGGCCAGGGCATGGGCGTCGCTGTTGCCGTCGAGAAGTTCGGGCAGGTCGGATTTGAGGGCTGCGGTGCAACTGGGCTCGAGGCCGACGACGGGTATCCCGACGCGTGCGGCCGGCGCCAGCGCAGTGACGGTGCGTTGCGCGATGCGGCGGGCAATGCCGAGCTGCCCGGTGGTGATCCACGTCAGTCCGCAGCACTGTGTGCCGTCGGGGACCTGAACGCGGAAGCCCGCGTGTTCCAGCACGGTCACTCCGGCCTTGAGGACCTCGAGGGTGAAGTGGTTGTTGAAGGAGTCGACCCAGAGCATGACCGGTCCGCGGTGTCCGTCACCGTCGGGGGTGCGGGTGCGGAACCAGGGCAGGAAGGTCTGTTCGGCGAACTGTGGTACGTCCCGCTCCGCGGCGATGCCGCCCAGGCGTTTGATCAGCGGGGCGATGCGGGATGCGGTCAGCGCGTTGGCGAAGCGGGGCGTGCGGGCGGCCATACGTGAGAGCAGGGGCAGCCAGCCCATCGTGTAGTGGGAGGTGGGCCGGATGCGTCTCTTGTAGTGAAGCGGGCCATGACCCGGGCGAACGCGGGTGCGTCACCGGCCTGGCCAGGCGTGAGGACGAAGGCGAGCGGGCGGCAGTTGCCGTCTGCGGCGAGGTGGATCTTCGTGGTCAGTCCGCCGCGAGATCGTCCGAGGGCATGGTCGTGCGGCTCGCCGGCCGGGGCCCCTTTTGACGGGCCCCGGCGGCGTGCTGATGAGCCCGGACGATCGTGGAGTCGACCGCGACGACCCAGTCGAGGTCGCCTTCGGCGTCGGCCTGGGCGAGCAGGGCGGTGAAGACCTTCTCCCAGGTGCCGTCGGCGGCCCACTTCCGCAGCCGGTTGTGGGCGCCCTTCCACCACCCGAAGTGCTCGGGCAGATCCATCCACGGCGTCCCAGTGCGGTACTTGAACGCAATCGCGTCGATTACCTGCCGGTGATCACGTCACCGCCCGCCCCGCCTCGGCGTCCGGTCGGGCAGCAACGGCTCGATCCGTGCCCACTGGGCATCAGTCAACGACACACATCAACCAACGATCAGATGACCCGAAGAAAACGGCCTAGGCCGCTCTCGGCGAGGTAGCCGTCTATGAGGTCGCTGCGGTACTGGATGTGCCGCAGGGAGCATCGACACAGCCGGAGCCAGACCACTACGTCGCTGCTACGGCCGTCGGTGGCTTCAGCCTATGGTCACCATGGGCCGCCATCGGCGTTGCGTCGAGCCTACTTTAACGTCCGGCCGGTGCCTTCAGTTGTCCGAGCTGCTGGCGGATTCAAACCAAGAGGGCCTCTCGTACGCGCCGAGATCGAATCCTGCGCCTTGCGGCCGCGGAATCCGCTCGATGTCTGTGGTCGGCGCATAGGTGGCCGATCCGCTATCCAGCGCCGGGGAGCCGCTGCGTAGGCGGTAGTTGGCGCTGGCGAGGTCCATGAACTTCGGATCTCCGGTGACGTCCTGAGTGTGGGGGTTGCGGAGGTTGTAGTTGTGCAGCGAGTTGTTGTACGACAGATTGTTGGTGTAGGTGTTGTGGGTACCGAAGTTGCCCTGTTCGGCGATTCCTTGGGTGTTGCCGTAGACGATGTTGTTGGAGACGTTGACGTAGTCGCACGGGCCGGCGAGATGGTAGTTGTCGCCACCGCCGACGATGATGCCGTTGCCGTTGTGAACGACCGTGTTGTTTGCGATATCGATGTTCCTGGCATCGTGCCAGAGATGGATTCCCCAGTTTCCGACGTGATGCACAACGTTGTTCTTCACCGTGCCCTTCGTCGCCATGTAGATACCCTGAACCAATTTGCAGCTGGCGGTACCTATGTGGTGCACGACGTTGCCGACGATATCGACGTGGTATCCGTGTTCGTAGTTGCTCGCGTTGATGCCGGAGCCGCCGTTGTCCGTGTTGCAGTCATCAGCTGAAGTTGCGATGTGGTGGACGTGGTTGCCCGTGATGCGGGTGTAGGAGCCGAGTGTGCCGATGCCGTTCCACCACTTGGTGCCGCTTTGGTGTGCCGTGCCGTCCACCTCGAACCCGACGATGTCGACGTAGCTGCCCTTGTTGCTCCAGGCGATACGGCTCCCGGAGATAGCTGCCGGCACGATCTTCGCACCCCACTCGACGTCGGAGACGTATCGGATGCGGCCCGCCTCCGTCCCGCTCGCTGTCGTGGTGAAGTCTCCCGGATAGGTTCCCGCGGCGACATGCACGGTGGTGTCCGGCTGGGCGGCTCGAGACGCAGCCGCGATGGTCCGGAACGGCTGCGCCTGGGTTCCGGGGTTGCTGTCGGAACCCGTAGTGGCCACGTACAAGTGGTAACGGGAGTCCCCGCTGGATGCTGACACGGTGACCTTGCCGACGGTGTAGCGGACTTGGTCGTCGACGGTAACCCCGTCTCCTTGCGTGAGGGCCACCCGGTCCCACGGTGAGTGGTTCTGGTAGAGGCCGACGCGTACGGAGTACTGTCCCGCCGGGGTTTCCGGGGGAATGGAAACGGTGTGGTCGTAGCTGACTGCGCCGCTCCACGTGGAGGTCGGCCGGGGCGGCGAGTGGTCCCCGTTCAGGGCCGAATGGTGCTCTCCGTTCACGCCTATGAAATGTACGAAGACCTCGTAGTCTTCATTCATCGGCACGGCGTCGAAGCGCATTGCCAGCGTCAGGTTCTGCCCCGTCTGGACGGACATCTCCGGCTTTCCGAGCATGAGCACCCGGGTTGCATCAGCGGCACCGGCTGACGGCAGCCAGAACAGCGATGCGAAGAGAAGAAGAACGCCTAGCAGGGTGATCTTGCGGCGGAACATCATTGGTTCTCCGTGATTGTGGGGGTTGCTGCACTATGGGGGATGACTGCGCTGTGTGGAAAGTAGAACTGCAGGTGGTGGACGAGTACCTGCCTGGAGCACACTGTCCGCCCATCCGGCATGGAGTCGAGGACTATATCTTTGTGGTCCTCGACGACCGAGGACTAGATGCGCTCCCGTTCTCACTGCGGTGAGAGGTGTGAGGAGGGACGCGAGGCTCTTCGTCATGTGGACGCGGGCAGATGGCCCGCAGGTGATGCGGTGGTGCCTCCGCGTCACGCACGGCTGGAGTTCGTTTTCGGCACCATGGCGGTGCAGCGCACTGGTCTTGTTCGCGCAGCCGGGGCAGTTGGAGTTGGCGAGGCTGAGCTGCCGAGACGGTACGAAGTATGTCTGTGCATCAACGTCAGGAATCGGGCCCTCTTCCGGATCTTTTCCGCTGGGCCCACTTGACGCGCACTGACCTGGTACTGCGCCGCCGCACGACGTGCTGCAGCTTCTGCCCCAGTCTCCTCGGTCTGTCTACGTCATTCCCGCCTCCCATGTTAATGAGCAGTGTCGGGTTGGCTCCAGGCCAGTCGGTGAAAGGTTACGGTCGCGCACGCCCCTCATGAATGTCTGCCAAGTGCGTAGTGGGTTCAGATAGTTGCGAAGGTTGCCGGGGCACGCACGAATCGTGCGTGCGGTATGGCGACCTGCCCTGCATGCCTGGCCATAGACCGTGGGAGAGGGCCCTCGCCGCTGCTGGCTTCCAGCCACTGACGGGGACTTGACTGATCTGGCCGAAAGCCGCAGTTCAATGGAAACGTATGAGAAGCCGTATCTCAACCGAACGTGATTCGCTGATTCTGCTAGTCAGACATGGTTCGTTCGGGTTGAGGGAGGCATGTGGCGTCTTGTGTCTGCTTCATGCCCGAGGGGTGTCCGGTGACGTCGGTGCTGGGAATGCTGGAGGCACGGGAGACGGCTGCCCGGGTGCGCGTGGAGGGCCTGCGGGAAGAAGTGGCGCGGCTGGCCGAGGTGTTGGAGGCCGCTCTTGATTCCACGGTGGGATGGGGCGAGTCGCCAGATTCGGGGTGTTGGGGGTGTCGCTGTGTGAGTGGTGGAGTAGGGCGTAGGTGCCTTGTTGGGTGAGGAGGTGGGTGTGGGTGCCGCTTTCGGTGAGGTGGCCGTGGTCCAGCACGGCGTCGGGGGCGAGGTTGACGTCGTGGGTGATCAGGATGGTGGTGCGGCCTGCCATGAGCCGTCGCAGTGGGGTGAGTATGCGGCGTGCGGCGACGGCGTCGAGTCCGGTGGTCGGTTCGTCCAGGACGAGGACGGGTGCGTCGCGGAGCATGGCGCGGGCGATGGCGATGCGCTGGAGCTGACCGCCGGAGAGCTGGGCGGTGTGGGGATCGATGGGGGTGTCGTAGCCGTGGGGTAGTCCGGTGATGAAGTCGTGGGCGGCGGCGCGGGCGGCCTGGACGATGTCGTGGTCGCTGGCGCCGGGGCGGCCGCAGGCGATGTTCTCGCGGATGGTGTCGTGCAGGATGAGGGTCTGCTGCGGGAGCAAGGCGATGTTCCGACGCAGGAATTCCAGAGGGATGGTGGGAAGGGGCGCCCCGTCCAGGCGGATCTCGCCGTGGCTGGGGTCGTAGAAGCGCAGCAGGAGGTTGCCCAGGGTGGATTTGCCCGCTCCGCTGGGGCCGGTGACGATGACCAGTTCGCCGGGGCGGGCGGTGAGTGAGACGTCGGCCAGGGCGGGCTCCGGTGCGCCAAGGTGGTGGAAGCGGACCTGGTGGATCGGTGACGGCTGGTCGGGTGTGGAGGATCTCCAGCAGGCGTTCCGCTCCTGCGGTCGCGGCGGTCAGGCTCAGTTGGAGCTCTGGCCCAGGGCGCGGATGGGCGGGTAGAGATAGCCCAGGAAGGCGGCGAAGGGCAGGAGCTGGCCCACTGTCCTTCGCCCCCCGCCTCCGCTCCACGCCGCGCGAGCCAGGATGGACTTCTGGCCCACTGCGGCCCTGGCGGCCGCACCACGCCTGCAGATCGCCGCCTGCCTGGCCGGCCAGAGCCGCAGCACCCAGGAACTCGCCACCCTCCTTGGCCTGTCGCAATCCGTGATCTCCCGGCACCTCCGGCAGATGACCCAGGCGGGGCTGAGGACCGCACGGCGCGACGGCTACTGCGTCCTCTACTCCCTTGACCCCACACGCCTCGATCAGATCTCTGCAGCCATCGCTGACATCGCCGCACCTGACAACTGACGCAGCAGCTCCGCCCGGGGACTGTGACGCAGGTGAGTGCGAGGTGCCGTCGTCCGCTCCGCTGCCGTCATCCCACCCCTCGTCCAGGCAGAACTACCTACCCAGTTTGGATGGTGATGAGCGAGCGCGACGGGAAGCGGGAGGCGGTGCCCTGCTCGGGAGCGGCCGCTGGTGGCGGCGGTCCGGACTGAATCATGTGGGCATGCCTTCTGCGCAGACGTCATCGGTTGGCGAGTAGCTTCCCGTCCTTCGCCCAGTTCTCCGGGTCGACCTCGTTGAAGATGATGCCGACCGATTCTGGCGCGCATCTGCCGATACGGCTGATCTCCCTGGTCAGTACTTCTGCAAGCTCACGCTTCTGTTCCACGCTCCTGCCGGGCAACCAGTCGATACGGATGAAGGGCATGGGGCTTCCTTTCGTGACGGCGAGGCTGGATACGGGATGAAACGCCCACGCGGCTGTGCAGGCAAGGCCAGGGTGTCCTCGTCGGTCAGGCGCGGTAGCGGACCTCGAAGGTGACGACACCCTCATCGGTTCGCCAGGGGCCGTGCGGCATTCCGGGAGGACGGCACGCATACATGCCGGCTGTGAACGTCTCACCCAGCATGAGATCGGTGAAGGATCCCTCGAGGATGTAGACCTCCTCCCAGAAATCGTGCTTCTGCACACCCTGCGGCGTCGAATCGGCGCCGGCCTCGTACCGCAGGATGCGAGTGGCGATGCCGGTCTCCGGATCGCGGGAGAGAATCCGCTCGGTGATCCTCGAGTCGCCACCGGGGCACACCGTGTAAGCAGCGTCGGTGACAGGGAAGAACTCGGACTCGGGTTTGCTCATGAGCTGCTCCTGATGTTCTAGAGGGACGGATCTGGCAGAGCGACAGTGCCGTCGCCCGCGTCGCCGATGAAGTGGGCGCGCAGAGCGGCGAGGACGGCGGCCGGGCGCTCGGCGGGCGCGAGGTGGGCCGCGTGCGCCAGCTCGGTGAGGGTGGCGCCCGGGACGGCGTCGGCGAGTTCGCGGGCGTGGCCGGGCGGGGTCGTCGGGTCGTCGCGGCCCGCCACGACGAGGGTCGGCGCGCAGACGGCACCGAGGTGCGGGCGGACGTCATAGGCGGCGAGCGCGTCACAGCACGCCGCGTACGCCTGCCGGTCCGCGGCGCGCAGGTCGTCCAGAAGCCGTGGCGAGGTGAACGCCGGGGTGAACCACCGGGAGGCGGCCGTCGCGGCGACGGGTGCGGTGCCCTCGCGGCGGACCAGCGCGGCCCGTTCCCGCCAGGGGGCCGCGTCCCCGAAGTGAGCGGAGGAGCAGACGACGGCGAGGCTCTCGACCCGCTCGGGGTGGTGGGCGGCGAGCCACAGTCCGACGGCCCCGCCGAGCGAGACGCCCGCGTAGCGGAAACGGTCGATGCCGAGGGAGTCGGCGAGGTCGAGGATGCGCGCGGCGAGGTCGGCGACGCTCGCTCCGGGGCCGATCAGGGACGCGGCCGAGCCGCCGTGTCCCGGCAGGTCCCAGCGTACGACCCGGTGGATCGTGGAGAGTCCCGGAGCGACGCCGTCCCACAGGGCCGTGGAGGTGCCGAGGGAGGGGGCGAGCAGCAGCGGCGGTGCGGTGGCGGGTCCCTCGGCGCGGTGGTGCAGGAGTGTGTCGTTCATCGTCTGTCCAGTGCCCGGTCGGTGAGCGGCCCGGCGGAGCCGGTGTAGCGGGTGGGGTCGGTGAGCTCGTGCAACGGCAGCCCGGCGAGGCGCGGTTTTTCGGCGAGGACGTCCGCCAGGGGGGTGCGCTTCGTGCGAACGCGCTCGGCGGCGCGGGCGAGGAGGTCCTTGGCACCTGTGCGGCCGACGCGGGGCGCGAGTACGGCGGCGAGGCGCTCGGAGACGATCAACCCGTCGGTGAGGCCGAGGTGTTCGCGCATGGGGGCCGGGTGGACGCGCAGGCCGGCGGTGGGTTCGGCGGCGTCGCGTGCGGCGCCGCCCACCAGCCGCAGCAGGTCGCGCAGTGTGTCCCACCCCGCGTGCCAGGCGCCGGCCGGGCGCTCGTCCTCGGCGGCCGTGCCGCCGAGGAGAACCGCGGCCAGGGCGGGTGCGCGCCGGGCGGCGGCCGCGAGGAGTGCGGCCCGGACCGGGTTCGCCTTGTGCGGCATGGCCGACGAGCCTCCGCCGCTCCCCTCGCTCCCCTCGCTCACCTCGCCGATCTCGGTGCGCGAGAGGGTGAGGACATCGGCGGCGATCTTGCCGAGTGCCCCGGCGGTGAAGGCGAGGGACCCGGCGAGGTCGGCGACGGGAGTGCGCAGGGTGTGCCAGGGCAGCGCCGGTTCGGCGAGTTCGGTCTCCCGGGCGTACGCGGCGGTGAGGCGGAGCCCGATGTCGCCGCCGGGGCGGGCCGTGCCGTCCGTGCCGGTCTCGGCCCAGGCGTGGAATGCGGCGAGGATGCCTGCGGCGCCGGAGACGACCCCACACGGGTCTTCGCGGGGAGACTCGTGCCTCACACGTTCCTCCGCTTGGTCTCGTAGGCGTGCGTGAGGACTGTTCCACCGGGCAGTTCAAGGTGAATGCGCCAGCCGCGGCCATGCAGGAATTCTCCGCCGAGAAGTGGCAGGGTGCCGCAGAACAGCACCAGGTCACCGTCGGCGTCGCCGAGCGCCGCGTTCATGCGCTCGAGGAGGTCGCGCGGGTGGCGCAGCGTCGACAGGCTGCCTCTCTGATAGGGCACGCCGTCGACCGTGGAGTACGCGATCAGGCCGTCCCAATCCTCGGCGGTCGGCTCGGAGCCGAGTGCGGCGACCCATTCTCCAAGTGGTTTGGCGCATGCGGCCTTCGACGCGGCGATGTCCTCGCGTTCCCGTTGCCGGTCGGTGTGGTCGGAACCAACTGCCAGGAAGTAGCGTCCACCGTGGCGGATGAGCACCGGCTCCACCTCCCCCGAGGTTGATGGTCCGCCCACCTCGACCACTGTCTCCGTGGTGAGCAATCCGGGATCGAGGTCGTAGAACGCCGGCACGGTCGCGGGTGGTGGCACCCCTATGGCGGCCAGTTCGGCTATGTGGCGGGCCACGGCGGCCTGGTCCCTCGCCGTGTACCCGGCCACGATGAGCCTTTCCGGGGACACCGACAAGGGTTCGCCGGTGTCTATGACATGCAGGTTCAGGGGTACTGCGGCGGAGGTCATGTCGGCCGCCTCACTGGGTTTCGGCCGCTCTGCGGTGCCGGAGCGGCCGGCATGGTCCAGCGACGGTCGGCGAGCACCGGGAACTCGGCGCGGACCTTCCTGACCACGCCTGGGTCGACATCGCAGAAGGTGATGCCTTCCTCGCTGCCTGCCTCGGCGAGCACGACACCCCAGGGATCGACGACTCGGCTGCACCCGCCCAGTTCGACGCGGCCGTCCTGGACACCGACGGCGTTGCAAGCGATCAGCAGTACCTGCTCCTCCACCGCCCGGCAGGTGGTGAACAGCCGCCAGTGTTCGCGGCGTGCGGCCGGCCATGCCGCCGGCACGACGACGCACTCGGCTCCGCGGTCGATCAGACCACGCCACAGCTCCGGGAAGCGCAAGTCGTAACAGGTGGTGGTGCCCAGTCTGCCGAGGGCCGTGTCGGCGACGTCGAGTTCGGCTCCGGGGGTGAGCAGTTCCGCCTCGAGCGAGGCATGGCCGAAGACGTGGATCTTGCGGTAGGTGTGGGCGATCACACCGTCAGGGGCTATCAGCACAGCGGTGTTGAACATGCGCCCATGCGCATCGCCTTCCACGATGCTGCCGACGTGGACATGGGCGCGCAGTTCCCGTGCCCACTCGCGACCGGCGCCGACAGTAGGCCCGTTCAGCGGCTCTGCCCGTTCGGCGTAGCTCTCGAACGCGAAGTATCCCGCCGCCCACAGTTCGGGCAGCACCACCAGATCGGCTCCTCGTGCCGCCCGAACCATCCGGCCGACCCGGTCCCGCCGGTCGTCCGGTGTCTCTTCCGGCGGACTAGCGACCTGCACCATCGCGATCCTCATGACAGCCCCGCCACGGACTGCGGGCCCGGCCACCCGGCGACGTCGGGCAGTTGGAGTGCTGCCAGCGTACTGGCCAGGTGACTCGCGACCGCGTCGGCTGCCTGCGCGGGATCACCGGTTCGCAGGGCCGCGACGATTGCGGAGTGTTCGGTCAGGACCGTGCGAGCGCGGTTCTCCACGTTCGCCACCGCACGCAGGCCCATGCGCACCTGGCGCTCCCGCAGTGATTCGTAGAACTCGGCGAGCACGGGGTTGCCAGCCTGCTGCACGATCGCGCGATGGAACGAACGGTCACGGTCGACGAACTCCCACGGATCGTCGATCAGACTCTCCTGCTCGTTCACCAGGCGCTCAAGCTGCGCAATGAAATCTCCGTCGACCGTGACGATCGTGCGCACAGACCAGTCCTCGATCAGCCCGCGGGCTTGCATCACTGCCCTCACTTCGGCGTCGGTGATCGGGGGGACGAAGGCGCCCTTCTTCGGGACGATCTGCAGGAAGCCTTCCGCTTCCAACCGCAGCAGAGCCTCACGCACCGGGGTGCGGGACGTGCCCGTCGCTCGCGCCACTTCCGACTCGGTCAGGAATGTGCCCTCATGCCGCGGCATCCTCGCGATGGTCCACTTCAACCACCGGTAGCTCACATCCTGGGCGGTCCCCGGGCCGGACGCCGGGAAGCCCTGCAAGTTCGTCATAGACAGCTTGTATACAAGATGTCTATGAGAGGCGCAAGGGGTTCCTCGAAGGCGTTGATTTGACCCTGCCAATCCCCGGCCATGAAACGTAGCTGTGTCTGACCTGGACTCACTACGGGGGAATGCAGCCGAGGCCAGATCCACCAGGCACGTCGCTGATGGAGCCAATGTGGCGCAGCCCGGCCGGAGCTGAACAGCCGCTGCAGACCCGAATCCACAGTCGCGACGCTGCGCCACACCGCCCACAACTGGCAATCGTTCAACGCCCCTTCAAGTCGTTGAGAGGGATCCGGACCCTGCACCAAGAGGTGCGTGTGGGCCTCACCGCGGGAGGACGACGTTGAGGCTGCCGACCGCCATGTACGAGAGGACTCGTCATGCGCGTGAGCTCGAGCCCCGCAAGTGAGTGGTCTCGCCCGGCGGACGGCACCACGGGGTGAAGGAGCCGTCTGCCGGGCGTTCGTGGTCAGATCTGCGGTGCGGGAGCCCTGCCCAGGACCTGTTCCATCGCCATACCGATCGCGAGCAGCCTCCGATCGCTGCCGACGGGTCCTTCAAGACTCAGTCCGACCGGCAGCCCCTCGCCCGACATGCCGCCCGGAAGGACCAGTCCGGGCATGCCGACGCAGCTGCCCGGCGCAGTGTTGCGGACGCTCGTGATGAACGTGTCGACCGGCGGGCCGCCGTCCACGGACATGGTGCCCGACCCGTGGACCGGGTCGATCGGCGCGGGCAGCACCGGAGCGGTGGGGAAGAGCAGAGCGTCAACCCCCTGCTCTACGAAGTAGCCTCCCACCAGCTGCTGGATCTGCGGTCTGTAGACGTTCATGGCGTCGGGGTAGGCCCCCGCCATGACGTCGTCGACCACGTTCTGGAAGAGATTGCGGACGTCCGGACTGGCGACCTCCGCCGCGATGTCCTGCATCGTCAGCCCTAGGCCGTTCTCCTGCAGGTAGCGGGGCATGTCGATGTTCGGCTCATGCAGGGCGATGGGGAAGATGACTTGGTTCGCGCGGTCGAGGAGATCGGGCATGTCGACCTCGACCAGTTCGACGCCGGCCTCGGCCAGCCGCCGCTTCGCCGCTCCGGCCACCTCGCCCACGGCCATCTGCAGGCCGTTCCACAGCACGGGCGGCACGCCGATCCGGAGACCTTCCAGACGCGCCGGCCGTACAAAGTTTGTGCCGGTGACGACGGCGTCCAGCAGGGCGACGTCGGCCACGGTCCGGCCCATGGGGCCGACCGTGTCCAGCGTGTGGCTCAACGGCAGTACGCCGTGGTCGCTGTAACGGCGCTCGGGCCCTCCGTTGCCGACCGAGGGACGCAGGCCGACGATGCCGTTGAAGGCCGCCGGCAGACGGACTGAGGCGCCCGTGTCGGTACCGAGACCCGCAGGAACGATGCGCGCCGCGATGGAGGCTGCTGTCCCGCCGGAGGAGCCACCGGGTATCCGGTCGATGCCATAGGGATTCTTGGCGAAGCCGGCGAAGGGACTGAAGTTGGTATTGGTGATTCCCAGGGCGAGTTCGTGCAGGTTGGCCTTTCCCAGGACGATCGCCCCCGCGGCGAGCAGCCGCCGCAGGACCGGGGCGTCGTCGCCGGGGACGAAGCCGCCTAGCGCCGGCGTGCCACCCGTGGTGCGCAAGCCACGGGTGTTGATGTTGTCCTTGACCAGCAAGGGAAGGCCCGCCAGAGGGCCGAGCTGCCGGCCGGCGCCACGTGCGGCGTCGATCTCCACTGCGGCGGCCAGCGCACCCTCGCGGTTCAAGGTGATGACCAGGTGGAGGTCTGCCAGCGCCTCCGCCCGGGCCAGCAGCGTCCTGACGTAGGCGACGGCGCTCAGTCTTCCCGTCCGTATGGCCGCGACCGCCTCCGTGGCGGTGAGGGCGAGTTGCTCCTCGCAGTCCATACCACCGAAACACCCGGCTGACTTGGCCTGCGCCTGAGCCGGGTTGGAACTTGCGGCGCTCAAAGAGGCAGCGACGGACAAGGCGGCTCCCGCGGCCAGGAGGCGCCGTCGTGAGAGGGCTGGGTGAGGAGAAGAGGACATCGCGTTATCCTGTTCTGGTCTAAAGCCGACGCCGCTGTCGGTGGCCTGTCGGCTGGCTCAGCAGGAGGATCTGCGCCGATACCCGGGGCGGCGTTCTGTACCGATATCCGGGACGGTCATCAGAGATGCAGCGTCTTGGTCAGACGCTCGAAACAGTGCACGACGAGGCCGCAATCACACCGCAACACAGCAGTGCTCCGGCTCGGGGGGGTATTGCTTCCCCATGGGTAGGTAGACGTTGCTGGTCAGGAGAGTCTCAACAGTCGGACGCTTCTGAGCCAGGGGAGAACTACTCAGTCCTTACTCAGACAGCTGCCCCGTATCCACTCGACGGGCCAGCGCCGGGCCCCGGCACCGCCCGGGCCGCAGGCTCTCCTACCTGGACCTCGGATGGCGGCGCTTTGTCGTGCCCCGGACTACCCACCTTGATACGGCCGGGCATGGACCGCGGCCCGCGCGCCGCCGCGTCCGGAGGCGACCTGGTCACACCGGGCCCTCACCCAACGGGTGGCCGGTACTTGTTTCGCGCCGGTCTCCGCCTCCAGCGTCGGTGGGATCCTGGCGGATCTGGACGTCAAGCCGCCCAGGGTCCGCGGCTGGCTCACCCGCCAGGACACTCCAAGCTTTTGGCACCGGGCTTCCGAGGTGTGAGCTCGACCCGCTCGTGGTCATTGTGGGCAGCCGAAGTAGCCGCGGACGATGTGCGTGGCTCGCCGGGGCGCCGTCCACGCAGCCGGGCCGTCAGCACCTCACGTCCGCCTGCCAGCCACTTCGCCACCAGTCGTCCACAGCCTTGAGCGAGACCTGGAACACCGTCGCGGCATCCTTGCGAGTCCGGCCAGCAGCCGAAGGTCCTCCTGCACCGACACGGCGGCAACAGCCGTGCCGTACGAGTCCATTCACCAGAGATCAATGACCCAGAGCATCTCGCTTTTCGGATCAATAGCCCTCGATTGGCTGCTGCGGCGCCAAGGCGGCGTGAGGCGGCCGAGCTGCCCCACGCCGCCTTGGCGGGAGAGCGGGTCTACTGGAACTGCCACGCCCTGACGTAGTTCACCTCAAAGGCGTTGCCTTCGCCGGTGGGCGTCGAGGCGTCGGGAGTACCACTCGCGCTTCCGAACCAGAGATCCAGCATGATGTACATCGGATCCGACATGGTGACGTTGAGGGAGTAGAACTCCTGGCCGTCGAAGTAGAACGTGAGCTTGTTCGGCTCCCACTTCACCGCATACTTGTGGAAGTCTGCGGAGAGGTCAGGGGTGGAGATTGCCCGGTGCCCGGCCGGGCCGCTGGCGGAAGAGCCGTTCGGCCAGACAGTCGCAGCGAATCCTGTGGGGTGCAGGTTGCTGTCGCCCCAGGGAGGTCCGCTGTTCGGGCCGGCCCCCGGGTACGCTTCCATGACATCGATCTCAGGTCGACGGTCGTCGATGTGGTTGAACAGCCAGAATGCGGGCCAGACGCCCTTGCCGAGCGGCAGTTTGGCTTCCATCTCGAAGAATCCGTACCGCTGGTAGTACTTGCCGTCGGTGTCTACGGTCCGGTTGAAGAACTGTCCGGACGCGTCACGCTCCGGCCAGATCTTGAGCGCTCCATTCGAAACCTTGTAGTTCTTCGTCGGATTTGACCCCTCGTACCAGATGTGGTCGTTCCACACACTGGTGTCGAACCCGCCGTTGAACTCCTCGGAGAACGTGGAACGGAAGTTGCTGGGGTCTTGTCCGTGAGGGCCGCTGCCGGGCGGCGTGGCGGGTGCCCCGATGCTCCAGGTCTGGTTCGCCTGTCCCGTGCAGTCCCATAGTTCGAGGTGCACGCCGTCACCGGTGGCGTTCACACCGCCGGTGACGTCCAGGCAGCGGCCGCTGGGTACGTGAACGAACCGGTACTCACCGGCGGCGCCTGCGCTCTCCATCCGCCACAGCTGGTGCGGCTGGCCGGTGCAGTCCCACTGCTGAATCTTCGTCAAGTTCGCGGTGCCGCCGTTGACGGACTCGATGCACTTGCCGCTGCTCTGAGCGATGATCTCGTACTGCCCTCCGCTCATGTCGCGCAGCGTCCAGTTCTGATTGGATTCACCGGTGCAGGACCATTGCTCGATGATGGCCCCGTTGGCGGTCTGGCCCGGGCCGCCGGTGACGTCCATGCACTTGCGCGAATGCTTGGCGACGAGCGGCTGAGGCGTCGAACCCACCGAGGGTGCGGTCAACGCCCATGATTGGTTGGCCTGACCCGTGCAGTCCCAAAGCTCGGTCAGCACACCGTCCGCAGTGGCCGTGGGCCCACCCGTCACGTCCAGGCAGCGGCCGCTGGAGACGGAGATGATCTCGTAGCTGCCATTTCCCTTGCTCTTCAAGGTCCACAGCTGCCGCGGTGCGCCGGTGCAGCCGGCCTGCTGGATGCGCGCACCGTTGTGGGTAGCACCGTCGACGACGTCGACGCATTTACCGCTGCTGCTGGCAACCAGCTCGTACCGGCCACTGCCCCGGTCATTGAGCGTCCACGCCTGGTTGGCCTGACCCGTGCACGACCACTGCTCGATCAGTGCGCCGTCCGCAACAGCAGTCGGGCCACCACGCACATCAAGACACTTACTGGAGTGCTCAGCCACAATCGTGGTCGTGGCCGGCGCCGCCGAAGCAGACGACGGCACTGCAAGGCTGCCGGCGACGACGGCGACCATGACAAGTCCTAACGCCGCGAATGCAGCCAACAGCGACGCACACGTGCTCCGCAACCGCACTTGCATGACGAACCTCCTGTTGAGTACCGGTGAATTGTCGGTTGGGTGGCCGCTATGCGCGTTTCCCGGGCTCCACTGCCGCTGGCTAGCCGTGAGCGCTTCGGACTGGGGCCGGTGTACAGATAAGGCGTGAAGGATCCGTTGGGCGCGGCATGGCAGAACGGATCCTGGCGAAGCCCGGTTGAACTGCCCATGTGGCCCTGCCACATAATCAGGCCTCAACCAATAGTCCCTTGGTCACCCTTTCCTGTCGGCGACCTCACCGGTGCGGCACCACGGCGCTGAGGGAAGACGAGAGCGGGGCCCGCGCACCTGGCGTCCCTCGCCTCGACCACCCTAGCGATCGTTCAACGATACTTCAATGGGTTTCGCGATTGTCGTGTGCGCCGGATCAGCGAGACCCCGCACATTCGGATGACTCGGCCCCGCGGCCGAGGCCTGTCCCTTCTCACGCAATCGGGCCAGGGCGGCATCGAGGGTGAAAGCCGCACCTACCGAAAGATCTGGCCACCGCTGCGGGATTCGGGCACGGTTCGCAGGGCCCTGGGCCGGCCGGTTGTCCAGGTATGCCGATGAGCGTTCAGGGGCTGGGCTGCGGGTACGGCGTGACTTCACGCCGAGTAAAGTATCGTTTAACGATCCCTCAATCGTTCTCGGGAGGTCCTCGTCAGCACCGACCAGACACGTCGCGCAGGCATCGCAGCGCTCACCGCGCTGGCCCCAGCGGCTTGGGGCACCACCTACATCGTGACCACTGAGCTTCTTCCGCCAGGACGCCCCATGCTCGCAGCTACCTTGCGCGCGCTGCCTGCCGGTGTGCTGGTTGTCCTGATCGCCCGAAGCTGGCTCCATGGAGCATGGTGGTGGCGCAGCGCCCTGCTTGGCATGCTCAACTTCACCGCGTACTTCCCGCTGCTGTTCTTCAGCGCCTATCGGCTTCCCGGCGGGGTCGCCGCCACCGTCAACTCCCTTCAGCCGCTGCTCGTGGCGGGGTGGTCGGCGGCTCTGCTGGACATCCACCCGAGCGCTCGGCGCCTGGCTGCGGGCCTGCTGGGAGTAGTGGGCGTGGCGCTGCTGGTATTGACCTCACAGGCGCGGCTGGATGCACTCGGGTTGAGCGCCATGCTCGTCGCCACTGTTGCGATGGCGCTCGCTGTCGTCCTCGCCAAGCGATGGGGGCGCCCGCCGGGCACCTCTTGGGTGGCCTTCACCGGGTGGCAGCTGGCGATGGGAGGGCTGGCACTGGTGCCGGTGACGCTGTTCCTCGAGGGTCTGCCGCCCCGGCTGACCCTCTCACACATGGCAGGATTCACGTATCTCGGGACGATCGGCACAGCGGTCGCCTACGCACTATGGTTCCGCGGCATCGAGCGCCTCAGCGCCGCCTCGGTCTCCTTCCTAGGGCTGACGAGCCCCGTCGTGGCCACGCTTGCAGGGCTTACGCTGCTCGACCAGACACTCAGCGAGTGGCAAACAGCGGGGCTGCTGCTGGTGACTGTCAGCATCGCCTGGGGACAGGACCGCCGCCGAGCCCTCCGCTCAGGCGGCTGAGGCCGGCCGCAGGTGCGGGGTGGTCGGAAGCAACCGTCATCGGGGCTGCCTCGCGAGTCGTTTCGGCAAGTGGCGGATCGCATCTGGAACTACAGATCAAGCGGGGTTGCGATATATCACCCGGCGCCCGACCCCGATCTGTCCGGCGCCAGGATGGGCGGACCGAGCGGCGACTGTACGTGGACATCGTGGCCAGGCCGCATGCCCGGGTCGGCATGCTCATGGCCGCCGACGACGAACTGGATGTAACACCAGAACCTTCACTTCTCTGTCAGGCCCGTCGGGCGCATTCGGCCGGGCCTACGCCGAAACGTTCGATGTACGCCCGTGGCGTGATCACGAACTTGGGGCGGAATCAGCACGAGACGCGGTCCCTCGGCGGTTCACCGGTTTCCTCCCATGCCTGAAGCGGCACCCGACCGTCAGCCCCTGCTCGGCTACCACCACCTGCGCCACTACGTCGGCAACGCCAAGCAGGCGGCCCACTACTACCGCACCGCCTTCGGCTTCACCCCGATCGCCTACTCCGGCCCGGAGACCGGTAACCGCGAGAGCGCCTCCTGGGTACTGGCCCAGGGGACGTACGCCTCGTGCTCACCGCCGGGCTGCTGCCGGGGCACAGGTCACCGACGAGGAGCACCAGCACGGCGACGGGGTGAGCAACATATCGCCACCAGGGGCATGGGTGCCGGTGGTGAATCGAGGCACAGCACACCCGACTGCCGTGATGGGCATCTCCAGGTGTTCCAGTTATCCGAACCGGCAGGTCCGATTCAAAGGGAGCCATCGGTCTCGGCGATCGCCAAGATTCCCATCAGCAGATGGCTCCTCCTCGCGCCCAAACCACCGATCAGGATCAGCGGGGATCAGCGCGACGCCGGCGGCGGCCGTTACGGGTGGCCCGGCTGGTCGGCTCGCCGCCTACGACCGCCGCCCTGCGCGTCTGCCGCGCGTCCTCAAGGCCACCGCCCTACGGGTGCATGCCGTGGAGCTGCAGGTCATTTGCACGAAAGAGGTTGACAGTCAGAGCATTGAGTGGATTAATCCAGGAAAGGATTGTAGGACAATCCTCGATGGGCGAACCGCGAGCGATTTCGCGGCTGGACCGATGCCGCAGTGACCAGCCATCATCCAGCCGCTCCGAGCACTCCTGCATGGCAGGCAGCTGCCTGCGGCGGGTCGTGCCACCACAGACCGCGCACACCCCCTAGTGAGCACGCAATGCCTCCTTTCATCTCCGCCCACCAGCAGCCGGACTCCACAGATGGCGAAAATGCGGACGAGGCGACCTGGGTCCTTGCCTCAACAACCGCCTCGCCCTGCTCGGCCCGCCAGCAGGTCGCTGCCCGACTGCGGACATGGGGACTTGCGCATCTCGTCGTCGATGCCCAGCTGATCGTCTCCGAGCTGCTGACCAACGCGGTCTGCCACGGCTCGGAGCGCGATCCGGTATGGCACACCGTTCGGCGCATTCACACGGAGGCCGGGCATGCAATCCGCCTTGAGGTCGGCGACTACGGCCAGGGATGGAGCGGTGCTGCCAGCTCGCTCGACCGCGGCGACGACAACAGCTGCGGCGGCCGGGGCCTGCACCTGGTCGAGGCACTTTCCTCGAGCTGGGGCGCTTGGCGCCTGCCCCACGGAAATGTGGTGTGGGCGGTGCTACCGGTCGACGCCTGCTCGGTCGGACCGGCTGAGCCCTCCGGTTCGACCGAGATGAAACCGAGTCGTAGAAGAAACTTACCCGACCTTGAAGGATCGTTCAACGATCCCTATGTTATCTCCACCCGTAACGTCGAGCCGCCTGGTTCGGCCTTGTCGGCTCTCGTCAAGGCAGGAAGCCCGGACGACCGGCAAACACGAAGAACGACTTGACGCAATCCCTTCCTTCACCCGTGAGGTCACCGTGACATCCACACCCACTAGCCCACCGACGACAGTGGCGGGCGAGGTAACCGGTCCGTTCGCTTGGTTCCGGTCGATGTCCCCGCAGGGCCGTCGCGCCTTCAAGGGGGCGTTCGGCGGCTACGCCCTCGACTCCTACGACTTCCTCGTGCTCCCGATGGGCATGGTGGCCATCGCGGCCTACTTCAGCCTCAGCACGGCACAGACCGGCCTTCTGACCACGGTCACCCTGCTGGCGTCCGCGGTCGGCGGCGTCCTCGCTGGTGTCCTGATCGACAGGGTCGGCCGGGTCAAGACCCTCATGATCACCGTGGGCACCTACGCTCTGTTCACCGTGCTCTGCGGCTTCGCCACCAACTACCCGATGCTGCTGGCGTTCCGAACCCTGCAGGGAGTCGGCTTCGGCGGTGAGTGGGCAGCCGGAGCGATCCTGGTCGCCGAGTACGCAAAGCCGCGCTACCGTGGCCGCGTCCTGGCCTGGGTGCAGAGCTCCTGGGCGGTGGGCTGGGCGCTGGCGGTCATCGTCGGCACCACGCTGACCAGCCATCTCGACCAGGACCTGGTCTGGCGGGTGCTGTTCTGGACCGGAGCCCTGCCGGCGCTGCTGCTGGTGTACGTGCGCCGCAACGTCGAGGACGCCCCCGAGGTGACCGAGCGGCTCGCGAAGAAGGAGGCGCGCGTTCCGCTGTCGTCGATCTTCCGGGGCGGTCTGGCCCGCAGGACGCTGTTCGCGACGCTGCTGTCCACCGGCGTGATGGGCGGCTACTACACCTTCGCCACCTGGCTGCCCGCCTATCTCAAGACCGAGCGCGGACTGACGGTCGTCGGCACCGGCGGCTACCTGTTCGTCCTGATCACCGGCGCCTTCTGCGGTTACATCACCGCCGGCCACCTCATCGACCGCCTCGGACGCAAGAAGTCCTTCGCGCTCTTCGCGTTGCTCAGCGCAGGCCTGCTCATGACCTACGTCAACATCCCCGCAGGCTCGAACAGCCTGCTGCTGTACCTCGGATTCCCCCTGGGCTTCTGTGCCTCCGCCATCTTCTCCGGATTCGGCTCCTACCTCGCCGAGCTCTACCCCCACGCAGTTCGCGGCACAGGCCAGAGCTTCACCTACAACGTCGGACGCGCGCTCGGGGCGGTCTTCCCCACTGCCGTCGGCTTCTCCTCCGCCGGCGTCGGCGGAGCCCTGATCTACGGTGCCATCGGCTACGCACTCGCCCTGATCGCCCTGCTCGGCCTCCCGGAGACCCGCGGCTCTGAGCTCAACTGAGTTTACAAGCAGCAGCGAACTCACTGCCTGGCAGTTCCGGTCGGTGGTGGCTGTCTAGCCACCACCGACCGGACGTACAGCGCTGCAGCCGGTTTGTTGCCGAGGACAACCGACGAAGCGGCCTGATGTGCCGGGTGGCCCTCGGCACGTGGCCCGAAGGACGCCCATGCAACACAGCACGGCCATATCCCTGCCTCTCGCTCGAGCGAGAGGCAGGGCGCACCTCAGGGCACCCCTCGTCGGAATGCCGGGACAGGCAACGATCGACGACCCCGCAGCTCCTCGGTGCGTCTCCTGGCAGACGGGCCGGCGGCATCACATGAGAGGTTCGATCCCCTTTGCGCGCGAGAGTCAGCCGACCCGCCAGAGCACGGCCCCGGCACCGTTACCGGCCCGACTTCACCGTGGTGCGTCACCTCACCCGGCCCAAGAACTGGCCCGTACGGGACAAGCTGATGGCCGCGGTGCTGATTCCCGGGCTGTTGGCCGGTGCCCTGGCGGCTGTCAGCCTCTCCCGCACCGTCAGCGACGTGGGCGACTACGGGCAGTTCTCCGCCCTCGCTCGTCTCCAGCAACCGGCCCTCCGTCTGGTCAGCGCCCTACAGGACGAGCGCGACGCCACAGCCGGGTTCATCGCCGGCCCCCGAAAGGGCGCCGAGAGCACTCCCCTCAAGGAACGGACGGAAGTTGACACCGCAGCCGCGCTCTACCGACAGGCAGTCGCCGGCATCGACACCTCCGACGATGCCCGGCTCGATGCGGTGCTTGACGCCACGGCGAAGGAACTGCGCAGTCTTCCGGCGCTGCGGGCGTCCGCGGATGAAGCGGTCTTGACGCAGGGCTCTATCCTCGCGAACTACACCACGGTTATCGGCAGGTTCATGGACCTGGAATCGGTGCTGGCCGCACACAAGGGCGACAGCAACGCCGCGCGCCAAGCGCGGGCTCTGCATGCGCTTTCTCGCGCGGTGGAGAACACCAGCCGGGTGCGAGCCCACCTCACCGGTGTTCTGACCACGGGCACGTTCCTCGTCGGCCAGTTCCCGGACTTCGCGGGCGCGGTCGCACGCCAGCAGGAGTCCGTCGACGACTTCCTGGCCACGGCCGACACGGCACAGCAGACCTTGTACGCGGACACCGTCAAGGGCGCACCCGTCAGCGCCTCCCAAGCCTTCCAGGAACGTGTCGCCGAGCAGGCGCAGGCACCCCGCCTCGACGTCGACCCGGCGACATGGAAGAAGGTGTCCACCGAGAAGATCACGCTCATGCGCACGGTGGAGGCACAGATCCTCGACGACCTCATCGCCCTCAGCGACCAGGCACACGCCTCACGGCAGAGCGCAGCGCTGTGGGGAGCAGCAGGCCTGCTCGCCGTATTCCTGGCGACGGGCGGGGTGGTCACCGTCGTCGTACGGTCCATGACCCGCCCACTGAAAACCCTGCGCATCTCGGCGCTTCAGGTCGCCAATGAACACCTGCCCGAGGCGCTCACGCGGCTGCGGCAGGCCGACATCGACGACTTGGCCGACTACCGGGCCACACCCACCGCCGTGGCGTCCCATGACGAGATCGGTGAGGTCGCCGAGGCATTCGACGCCGTGCAGAATGCCGCCGTCGCTCTGGTGAGGGACCAGGCCGCGCTCCGTGCCCACATCAACGGCATGTTCATCCACCTCTCCCGCCGCAATCAGCAGCTGGTGACCAAACTGCTCTCGGAGATCGGTGACATGGAGCAAAACGAGCACGACCCGGATCACTTGGCGCGGCTCTTCCGGCTGGATCACCTGGCCACGCAGATGCTGCGCACGGACGAAAGCCTCCTGGTGCTCGCCGGCTCCGACACCGGGCGCGGATGGGATCAGCCGATGCCCCTGTCGGAGATCCTGCTGGCCGCGAGCGCTGAGGTGGAGCAGTACACCCGCATCGACTGTCTCCCGGTGGGCGAGGTCTCCGTCGTGGCGGACGCCGTCACCGACCTGGTGCACCTGCTGGCCGAGCTGATGGAGAACGCCACGGTCTTCTCCAGTGCCCGCTCCCGCGTGATCGTGACCTGCCGGCTGGCTCCCGGCCGCCGCACCGACCTGGTGATCGCCATCGAGGACCAGGGCAGTGGCATGACGCGCGAGCACCTGGCGGCTGTGAACCACCGCCTGGGCTCGACCGTGTCCCTCGACCCCGCAGCGGGGCAGTCCATGGGGCTGTTCGTCGTCGGCCGCCTCGCGGCCAAGCACGGCATCGGCGTAAGCCTTATCCCCTCTCCGCAGCAGGGGATCACGGCCCTGGTACGCATCCCCCCGGTGCTGCTGGCGGGCGCACACGCCGTCCCGCCGGCCGTGCCCGAAGCCTCCGCGGCAGACGAGGCCACAGCCCACCCCCGTCTGCCACGGGCAGCGATTTCGCTGCCCGGGGCCGCATCCCTCCTCCATGGGGAGGCTGTGGTCACCCACGACGAGGCAGCCAGCGGCGGCGAGCCGGCCTTCCAGTCCTCACAGGAATGGCTGGCCCATCGCCGCTTCGCCGAGGGCCTGCACGCCGGTGGCCGGTCATCGCCCGCCCCGCTCCCCAGCCACCGCACCGGCGACGTATCCGGCAGCGACACTCCCGGCACCCCGCCGAGCGCAGAAGGGGAATCGTGATGGGAAGACCGGCCACCACCACCGCCATACTGCTGTGTACCGCCCTGCTCGGCTCTGCCTGCACCAGCGAGCCGTCCGTACCGGCGTCCCACGACCCGGTGCACATCGGCTTCCTCGCTCCACTGTCCGGCCCCGCCGCCTCAGTGGGCACCGACATCAAGCGGGGCGCAGAACTCGCTGTGGACATCGTCAACGGCCATCACCCGTCGATCCCCTTGCCGCTGGGGCCCGGATCGGGTCTTACCCGCCTGCACCACGCCAAGATCAAACTGATGGCAGCCGACACCAGCGGCCCGCTCGCGCGTGGCGCCGACCACATCACGCGGCTGGTGAGCACCAAGAATGTGGTCGCCGTGGCCGGCGGATATGAATCAGTCGTCACCAAGGCCGCCAGCGCACGTGCCGAGGAGCTGGAGATTCCCTACGTGAACGGGAACTCCTCGGCATCATCGCTGACCGAGCGCGGACTGGACTGGTTCTTCCGCACCGGTCCCTCCGACCTGAGCTACGGCCGCGTGGTGTTCTCCCTGCTCAAAGAACGCCAGAGCAAGGGAACCGCCGTCAAACGCATCGCGGTCCTGCACACCGACGACCAGTACGGCAATGACGGCTCGGCCATGATCAAACGCCTTGCCAGCCACATCGACGGCCAAGTCGTCGCCGACATCAAGGTCAGAGCCCAATCCACCGACCTGTCCTCCCACGCCCAGGCCGTGATCGCCTCCGAACCCGATGTCGTCCTCACCCTGCTCTACACTGCCCCCGCCCTCGCACTGGATGCCTCTTTCGACCGTCTCACCTACCGGCCCCCCGCACTCATCGCCTTCGGAGCGGGCTATACGGATCCGGTTTTCCTCAAGAAGAGCGAGCGTGCAGAGGGAGTCTGCAGCCGCTTCGCCTGGTCTTCCGACCTGGCCCAGCGCAACCCCACGGCCAAAGCCGTCGCAGACCTCTACCAGCAGACCTACAAAGCTCCCATGAACGACGACGCCGCCCGCGCGTTCACCGCCGTCATGACCGTCGCCCAGGCGATCAACGAGGCCCGCTCCCCCACACCGACTGACATCCGCTCAGCACTGGTGAACATCGACATTCCGGGCCGGGACACGATCATGCCGTGGGACGGCGTGAAGTTCGACGACAACCACCAGAACACCGGAGCCCGGGGCGTCATTGAGCAGATCCAGGATGGGCGGTACCGCCTCGTCTATCCCTTCGATGTCGCCCGCGCACAGCTGCAATGGCCCATGAGCGACAGCGGTGGATGACAGGAAAGAACCCGCCGCCTCCTGCAAGAGCGCGTCAATGGCGGAGCCTCTGGCGCCGGAGCGGGCTATGGGAGTTGTTCAAGCGGGTGGAAGCAGCAGCTCCGGTGTACGGCTCGTGTTCGCGGCCACGACAGGCTCTACGCGGCGGCGGCTGCCGCCGGCCTTCGGTCCGTCCGGGCCGACCGCACACCGGCGTTTCACCGAGTGGAGCCGGATCTGGGCCAGGCTGCACCGCCTCATCCCTTGTCGAACTCGGCTTGCGTAGAGAGTGGGAGTGGTCGTGTGCAATCGACTCCGTAAGCGTGCGGGCAGCGAAAGGAGGGACCGACGGCGCCAGATCCCGTAGAGCGCAGACAAGAAGGGCTCGAAGAGGGCACGATCCCCCCGTCGGCAGCACGCGGGGCCAACTCTGGGCATGCCGCGTCGAACGTCACTGGGCCGGCGTGTCGTCCCACTGATCCAGCAAGCTGGACTCGAATGCCTCATTGGCGATGTCGACCTCGCCGCCGTGACGTGCCTGCTCGTCCAGATCACCTTGCCGTGCGGGGGATAGCGGGTTTCCCAGCGCTGTGCGAACTGGGCAACGAGGAACAGGCCGCGGCCGCCCTCGTCGGTGGCCTTGGCGCGGTGCAGATGGGGGGAGGTGCTGGAGCCGTCGGCGACGGCTGCGGTCGCTGAGGAGGCGCAGGGTGATGGGCTCGCTGCCGTAGCGGATGGCGTTGGTGACCAGCTCGCTGAGGATCAGCTTGGGTGAAGGCGATACGTCCAGCCCCAGTCCGCCAGCTGCCGGGACACCTCGGTACGGATGGGCGTCAGCGGGCACGTCCCATGTGGCGACTCGTGCGAGGGGTTGTGGCACACATTCCGTGAGGGCGATCAACGGCTCCGGAATTCGTCACCAGTCGTGGGGGCGACGGCGTTCAACCAGCCCGGCCCTCGGTGTCCGAGTACGCGTCTTCATTCATGCTG